>JBQCFA010000473.1:0-19084 GCA_051959695.1 Rhizobiaceae bacterium | reverse complement strand
ATGAACAGCATCGTCGTCTTGTTCTTGCGCTGGATGTCCATCAGGAGCTCCGTCACGGCGGCCTGGACCGACACGTCCAGGGCCGAGACCGGCTCGTCGGCGACCACCACCTTGGCGGCTCCCGCAAAGGCCCGCGCCACGCCGATGCGCTGCTTCTGGCCGCCGGAAAGCTGGCGCGGCTTGCGCACCGCGAAAGCACGCGGCAACTTCACCATGTCGAGCAGTTCCAGCATCTTCTGGCGCCGCTCGGCCGGGCTGTTGCCGACGTGAAACTTCTCGAGGGTCCGAACGATCTGCGAGCCGACGCTATGGCTCGGGTTGAGCGTGTCGAACGGGTTCTGGAACACCATCTGGATGGACGAAACGGTGTCGACGTTGCGCGATTCGACCGGCGTCTCCTGGATTTCCTTGTTGCCGAGCGTGATGGTGCCGCCGCTGGCCGTCTCGAGGCCGAGCAGCATCTTGGCGAGCGTCGATTTTCCGCAGCCGGACTCGCCGACGATCGCGACCGTCTCGGATTCGCGCGCCTCGAAGCTGATCGTCTCGTTCGCCTTGACGACGCGCGGCTCGCTGCCGCCGAACACCTCGCTCCCCGTCACCCGGTAATATTTGCGTATGTCATCGATCTTGAGGACCGTGTCGCCGGGCTTGACGGGCTCGCTCTTCTTCTTGGCGTCCTCGGGCAGGGCCGACCAGTCGATCTCGTTGAAGCGCACGCAGCGGCTGAAGTGATTCTCGTGCCCCTTGACCGGGATCATCGGGATCTCGGCGGCGTTGCAGACGCCCTCGACGAAATGGTGGCAGCGCGGCCCGAAATTGCAGCCCTTCGGTCGTTCGTGCGGCAGCGGCAACTGTCCGGGGATGGCGACCAGCGGGCGCGAGTTCTTGTCGGCACCAGGCAGCGGGATCGAGCGGAAGAGTCCCTGTGTATATGGATGGCGCATGCGGTCGAAAACGTCCTTGACCGAGCCCGTTTCCACCGCCTCGCCGGAATACATGACCGTGATGCGGTCGCAGGTCTCGAGGATCAGGCCGAGATTGTGCGACACGAAGATCATCGACGTGCCGAACTCCTTGCCGAGACCCTTGACGAGGTCGACGATGCCCGCCTCGACCGTGACGTCGAGCGCGGTCGTCGGCTCGTCGAGGAGCAGCAGCGCCGGCTTCGACAAAAGCGCCATGGCGATGACGATGCGCTGCTGCTGGCCGCCCGAAAGCTGATGCGGATAGGACTTCATCATGCGCTCGGGATCGGGCAACCTGACAGCGCGCAGCAGCTCAAGCGAACGCTTGTAGGCCTCCTCCTTGGAGACCTTCTCGTGGATGATTGGCACCTCCATCAGTTGCTGGCCGACCTTCATCGCGGGATTGAGGCTGGCCATCGGCTCCTGATAGATCATGGCGATCTTGTTGCCTCGGATGGCCCTCAGTTCGTCCTCCGACATCTCCCCCATGTCCCTGCCCTGGAACACGATCCGGCCGCCGACGATCTTCCCGATATTGGACAGGTCGCGCATGATGCCGAGCGAGACGGTCGACTTGCCGCAACCGGACTCGCCGACGATGCCCATGGCCTCGCCCGGCATGACCGTGCAGGAGAAGTCCATGACAGCGGGAATCTCGCCCTTGCGAGTAAAGAAGGAGATTGAAAGGTTTTCGATTTCGACGATCGGCTGGACGGCGTTCATCTTTTCACTCCGTCAGTCTTTGAGGGATTCTTCGCGCAGCGCGTCGGCCAGCAGGTTGAGGCCGAGCACGAACGACATGAGGGCGATAGCGGGCGGCAGAGCCGGATGCACGAAGGCGCGCAGCAACTGGCTGCCGTCCTTGATGGTCGTCCCCCAGTCAGGGCTCTCCGGCGGCATGCCGAGACCGAAGAAGCCAAGCGTGCCGAGCAGGATCGTCGTGTAGCCGATCCTCAGGCACGCATCGACGATCAGCGGACCCCGCGCGTTGGGCAGCACTTCCCAGATCATGATGTACCACGGGTTCTCGCCGCGGGTCTGCGCCGCCGCTACGTAGTCGCGCGTCTTGATGTCCATCACAAGGCCGCGGACGATGCGGAACACACCCGGCGAGGAAGCGAACACCACGGCGACGAAGATGTTCAGTGTGCTGGGCGTCACCTGGATCAGTCCGAGCGGGTCGTTGAAGAAGACGAAGGTCGAATAGAGCCAGTAGGTGATGGCGAGCACGACGAGCAACTGCACCGCGAGAAGCAGCGGACGACCGATATAGCGCGTGCCGAAGGCAAGGCAGGCCAGGATGATCGGAAACGCGAAGAACACGCCCGCCGTCCAGCGCGGCAGCCCGGTCTCCATGATCTCGGGCGACACCAGAAGATAGAAGAGCAGGATCACCGGAAAGGCGAGCACCAGATTGGCCAGGAAGGAAAGGAAGGAATCCGTCTTCCTGCCGAAATAACCCGCGGGCAGGCCCAGCGTTATGCCCACCGTCAGCGCGACCAACGTCGCCAGCGGCGCGATGAGCAGAACGATGCGGCTGCCGTCGACGACGCGACTGAACACGTCGCGCGCCAGCTTGTCCCCGCCGAGCAGGAAGGCATAGCCGCTCTTTGGCTCGATCGCGCCGGGCAGCGCGTTGCGCATCACGGCGATCTGCTCGAGCGGATTGAACGGCGCGACATAGCGGGAAAACACCGCCACGAAGAACCAGAAGCTCAGGATGCCTACACCGGCGAGACCGACGCCGCTGTCGTAGAGTTGTCCGTAGAGGCCAAGCCTCTTGCGGTAGCGGTAGCTCGTTCCCATCAGTATCGCCATGCAAAGCCACACCGGCCAAAGGCGATAAACGAGGATGTGAAAGACGATGTCGAGGGGGGAAATGAACTGCAACTGCATGGCTCTTTCCCCTACTGGACGCGGATACGCGGATTGAGCAGCGCATACCCGATGTCGGAAATGAGCTGCGTGATGAGCACGATGAACACCGAAACCAGCGAACAGCCGAGCAGCAATTCGATGTCGTTGTTCCCCGCCGCCTCGACCAGCGTGTAGCCGAAGCCCTGGTAGCGGAACATGATCTCCACGACCACGACGCCGGTCAGCAGCCAGGGGAACTGAAGCATGATCACCGTGAACGGCGCTATCAGCGCGTTGCGCAGCGCATGCTTGATGACGACGCCGCTGAAGCTCAGGCCCTTCAGCCGCGCCGTTCGGATATATTGCGCGGTCATCACCTCGACCATCGAGGCTCGCGTCATGCGGGCGATGTAGCCCATGCCGTAGATGGCAAGCGTCATTACCGGCAGTGCGAAGTTGACGAAGGTGATGCCGTGGAACGTGGCGCTGGCGGCCGATCCGTTCAGCCAGCCGAGCCATGTCGCGAAGATCACTGTGAAGATCACGCCCGACACGTATTCCGGCGTCGCCGTGCTGCCGATGGCGAGTATGGACAGCGTACGATCGGTCCTCGAGCCTTCCCGCATCCCCGCCAGCACGCCGATCAGGAGCGCGCCGGGGATCATGCACACCATCACCCAGAACATCAGGATGCCGGTCGCTTCCAGAGCCGGGAACAGCTTGTTGCTGACCTTGGTGCGGAACTTCGTCGAACAGCCGAAATCGCCCTCCAGCACCCCGGAAAGCTGGGGCGTCGCCGTTTCACCGCAATAGGAGAAGCGGGGGATGGGATTGCCCTTTACGTCGCGAGCCGGCTGCTTCGGCCAGACCCCGATCCACTCCCCGTATCGCTTCAGGAAAGGGTCCCGGTAGCCGTACCGATCCAGCCAGTTTTCGATTTCCGCCTGACTCGCGCGGCTGTTGGTCTGCGCCAAAGCCAGCTTCTTGAGATTGGGCTCGAGATTGACGAGATAAAAGACAACGAATGTCAGGCAGACCATGGTGAGGACCATGACCCCCAAACGCCTGGCTATGAATGAGAGCACCTTTGCCCCTCCTCAAGGCTTGGTTCGCTTTTTTGTGCGTATGTTCCCCGTGTCGTCGAATAAGGGGGAGCCCGGGGCTCCCCCTGGAATTTTCTTGTTGTTCTTGTCAGGCGTCCGGATCGAGCCAGGTCTTCTCGTAGTTGATCTCGAAGGTCGGGTGCATCGGGTTGTTCTTCACCTTCTTGGCGGAGTGGTTCACGATCGTCAGCCAGAAAGGCTGGATGATCACACCCGAGTCCTGAAGGATCTGCTCGACATCCTTCATGACCAGCTTGCGCTTCTCCGGATCGGCGATCGCCAGCGCCTCGCCAAGCTTCTTGTCGAACTCCGGATTGGAGTAGGCGGTTTCGTTCCAGGCCGCACCCGACTTGTAGCCGAGGGAAAGGACCTGAACCCCCAGCGGGCGCATGTTCCAGTTGGTGGTGGAGTACGGATATTTCGTCCAGTCGTTCCAGAAGGTGGAACCGGGCAGGACGGTGCGCTTGACCTTGAAGCCGGCATCGCGAAGCTGGCCGGCAACGGCGTCACCGGTGTTCTTGTGCCAGTCCTCGTCGACCGAGATCAGCTCGTGCTCGAAGTCCATCTGGCCGGCATCCGTCATGAGCTTCTTGGCACCCGCGACGTCACGCTGCTTCTTGGGAAGCGCGTAGTATTCCGGATGGATCGGCGCGACGTGATGGTTTTCCGCCACCGAGCCCAGATTGTTGTAGCCTAGTTGCAGGACGGTGGCGTTGTCGACCGCCATCTGCAGGGCGTTGCGTACCTTCTGGTCGTCATAGGGCTTGTGCGTGACGTTCGTGCGCGCCACGATGGTCGTCGCTGTCTTGGCCTCCGATTTGACGAGCCCCATGCCGTCGAGGATCTGGATGAAATCCGCCATCGTCTGATAGTCGGTATCGATCTCGCCGGCGTCATAGGCGTTGACGTAGGCGTTGAAGTCGGTGCCGTAGTCAATGAACTGGATACCGTCGAGATAGGCCTCGCCACCCCACCACTTGCCATGTTCGCGGCGTTTGGCCACGACCTTTGAGCCGACGTCGTAGGAGACCAGTTCGAAGGCGCCCGTACCGATAGGGTTCTTGACGATGTCCGAGCCCATCTTCTCGAAATCGCGATGCAGGACCAGGCCCGGATAATCCGCGAAGTTCGGGATGATGGAGATATCGGAAGCCGGCAGCTTGAGCTTGACCGTATAGTCATCGGTCTTGGTGATGGCGCCGTCGGCCGCCTTGTTCGTCTTCGGATCGACCATGCCGCCCATGCGCGCCTGCATCGAATTGCCGTCGGCTTTCTCGCACCAGCGCAGCAGGTTGAACATCACGTCGTCGGCGGTGAATTTGTCGCCATTGTTCCATTCGACGCCCTTGCGCACGTGGAGGACGTATTCGGTGGCGTCGTCGTTCACTTCCCAGCTCTCGAGCAGCATGGGCTCGAACGTGTATTCGGTGGTGTACTTGACCAGGGGCTCGAGGAAGGTGCGCGTCGCGTTGGCGAGTTCCGACCAGTCATAGCTGCGCGGGTCCTTCTGCGCCTTGACCGACATGGCGCAGCGCAGGACGCCGCCCTTCTTCGGCGTCTCCGCCGCCTTCGCCGGCGTCGGATCGGCAAGCCCGATCAAGCTGTACGCCATCGCCGTCGAGGCACCCATGACACTGGCGATGGCGAGGAATTCGCGACGATCCACCTGCCCGGCCTTCGTGGCTTCCGCCAACGATTTGACAACGGCGGGCACGCGGTTGCCATTACTCTTGTACATTCTCATTGCCGTCTCCCATTGATTGGCTTTCCGACCCCTAGCATTCCGCATCCGGGCGATGATGTCAAAAGCCGCCCCCCAGCGGAAATCACGAATGAATGTGCAATACCGGTACCCGTCCGGATGCTGCAATTGCGACAGGCGTGGCGCAAATTCGCAAGCTTAGCGGCAATTCTCGCCGCGACCTGTCGCTTTCCGGCGCTTCGCGGAACCATGGCGCAGCCGCGAGATCATTTGACGAGACCGACGTCGATTGCTACGATTTTTCCACGCTCGAGGTGCCCCGGACCGGATTCGGACGGGGTTAAGAGGGAATACGGAAGGACCGATCGGTCCCCGCCGTAGCTGCTCCCGCAACTGTAAGCGCGGAGGCATGTCGACTAACGCCACTGGGCCCTGAGCCCGGGAAGGCCGACCTGCCGATGAAGCGCGAGCCAGGAAACCTGCCTCAGGCCGTCACCTTCCGGATGCGGGATGCTTCCGGGGCTGTGCTCTCGCAGCGGTGACATCGAAAGTCATCGCTGGCGGGATCTTCGCTTTGCAGAGCGGATGGTTCCCACCGGCTTTTTGAAGCCATTGGCGCGCATGCGCCGCAGGGGGACAGATGCAACGCACATTCCGCAGCACAATCGCCATTTTCGCCGCTCTGGCAGCGGGGGGCGCCACATCGGCGCGCGCCCAGGATCTCGATATCGGCGAGGTCGTGGTGACGGCGAACAAGACGCCGACCGAGAAGTCGAAGGTGGGCTCGACGGTCTATGTGACGACGAAGAAGGACATTGAGCAACAGTCGAAGCCGACGGCGATCGACTATCTGAACCAGGTACCCGGCATCAACGTCTCGCCCCAGGGCGGGCTCGGCGCGGTGTCGACCTTCATGATGCGCGGGTTGCCCGGCGAATACACCAAGACCTTCGTGGACGGGATCGACGTTTCCGACGTGACCTACACGAAAACCCAGACCCACTACGGCCAGTTCCTCGCCGGCGACCTCAACCGCATCGAAGTGCTCCAGGGCTCCCAGGGCGCTCTCTACGGCGCCGACGCCATCGCCGGCGTCATCGACATCGGGACGCTCGATACCGACGTCCAGGGGCTGCACCAGCGCATCTACGGAGAAGCCGGGTCGCGCGGTACCTACCTGGGCGGCTATTCGCTGAACACCGGTTCCGACCGCGGCCGTTTCGGATTGAACATTTCCGGCCTGACCACGAACGGGTTTTCCACCGCCGCGTCCGGGACGGAAGACGACGGATACCAGAACCTTACCGGCACGATCGGCGGGCGCATAAATGTCAACGAGAACCTGTCGCTGTTCGCCAACGGGCTCTTCGTCAAGGGCAACAGCGACTTCGACGACGGTTTCGGCCCCCCTCCCGACTATCTCGTCCAGGACAGCAGTGCGCATTCGACCTACCGCCAGGCGGCAGGGCGGGTCGGCGCGGATTTCAAGCTCTTCGACGGCAGCCTCTCCAACACGATCGCGCTTCAGTATTCAGACCTCGCGCGAAGAAGCGTCGACGGGTTCGGAGGCGTATCGACCTTCGACGGCACGCATCTGAAGCTGGACTATCAGGGATCCGTCGCGGTCACGTCGACCCTGACGGCCAATTTCGGCGCCGACTGGGAGCGCCAGCACGCGGACACGACGGGCGGCTTCTCCGGCGCCATCGACAAATCCGTGACGATGGGTGGTGGTTGGCTGGAGGCCGTCTGGACTCCGGTCAAGCCGCTCACGCTGACGGCAAGCGTGCGCCAGGACGAGCACTCGCTCTATGGCGGCCATACCACCTGGCGTGCGACGGGCTCCTACAATTTCGCCGATACGGGCACGCGCCTCCATTCGTCGGTCGGGACTGGCTATCGCGCGCCAAGCCTCTACGAACTCTACGATCCGACCTACGGCAATGCCGATCTCCATCCGGAGACGAGCGTCAGCTTCGATTTCGGCGTCGAACAGCGCTTCCTGAACGACAAGCTGGTCGCCGACGCGACCTTTTTCATGGCCAACATCGATGACTACATCGGATTCGACCCGATCACGTTCCAGAACATCCAGACCAACGGCGTCACGCGCACGCGCGGCCTCGAGACATCGATCGCCTATGCGCCGACAAGCTGGCTCGACTTCAAGGGCATCTACACCTACACGAGCGCGATCCAGCCGGACGGCGAGCGGCAGGTCCGCATACCGCGACACATCGTTGGACTGTCCGCTGCGGTGAAGCCGGCCGAGAGATGGACGGTCTCGGCGACCGGCAGGGCCGCCCTCGATACGGTGGACGGATTTCCGCAGGGTCCGTTGAAGGACTATTTCCTGCTTGACGCCAAGATCGCGTACAAGCCCACCGACGCGACCGAACTGTATGTGCGCGGCGAGAACCTGCTCGACCAGAAATACGAGGTCGTCAAGGGCTACGGCACGCCCCGCCTCGGCGTCTTCGCCGGCTTCAAGGCGACGTTCTAGATGAGGGGGCGAGGCACATATTTAGGGTCGAAGGCGCTTGCCGCGCTTTCGACCCTAATCTGCCTGGCCCTCCCCGCCAACGCGGTCGGCCTGCCCGGCGTCATGTCGCTCAACGTATGCACTGACCAGCTTGTCATGATGCTGGCGGCGCCCGGCCAGATCTTGTCGATCTCCGATCTCGCCTCCGATCCCGGCCTCTCCTTCCTGCACAGGCAGGCGGCCGCCTATCCCAAGAACCGCGGCCTTGCCGAAGAAGTATTCCTCGCCCGTCCCGACGTCGTCGTGACCGGCACCTACACGCTCCACAACACCACTGAACTGCTCAAGCATCTCGGCTTCAACGTGGAGGAATTCTGGTATTCGCAGACGCTCGAAACCATTCCCGGCGAAATACGGCGCATGGGCCGCATCCTGCACCGCGAAGCGAAGGCCGATGCGGTTGCCGCGCGGTTCGAAGCCGGGCTTTCCACTATCAAGGCGTCGGTGTGTGGCCCAGCGCCTACGGCAATCGCCTACGGCCAGAACGGCATCGTGCAGGGAGCCGGCACGCTTGCCGATTCGGTCCTGCGCGCGGCGGGCCTGAGGAACCTCGCCGCCGAACTCGGTTATGCCGGGATGGCGCCCTTCCCCCTTGAACTCCTGATCAAGCACCGCCCGGATATCGTCATCCTGCCGGAAGAGCTTTCAAGCGCGCCGTCGCTCGCCGATCTCGCCTTGAAGAACCCGGCCCTGCGCGCCCTCAAAGATGCGCGCTTCGGCCATTTCGTACCGGAGGGCGCGTGGTCGTGCGGCGGGCCGTTCGTGCTGGAGGCGGTTGAGGCGCTGGCCAAGGTAAGGCAGCAGGTAGCACCCTGCCCTTCGGGAGCGGCTACGCAATGACGCCGCTTCGGCTCAATCTCGCGCTGGCGGCATTGACGGCGGTGCTGTTCGTCCTTTCGCTGCTGATCGGACCCGCACATCTGGGGCCGATCACATCCATAAAGGCTCTCGTCGCCGGCGGCGACGAAGCCACCCGCATCATCATGCGGGAGATCAGGCTGCCGCGCGCGCTTCTCGGGCTGATGGTGGGCGCATCGCTCGGCCTCGCCGGGGCGGTGCTTCAGGGCTTCCTGCGCAACCCGCTCGCCGAGCCCGGCATCGTGGGTGTTTCGGCGATGGCCTCGCTTGGCGCCGTGGTCGTGTTCTACAGCGGCCTTGCCGGCGCGTCTCTCTACGCGCTCCCCGCCGGCGCGCTCGCCGGAGCCTTCGTCGCCGTCGTGGCGCTGATCGCGATCGCCGCGCGGCACGGCTCGACGCTGACCCTGATACTCTCTGGCGTGGCGCTGTCGAGCCTCGCCGCAGCGCTAACCTCGCTGGCGCTCAACCTTTCCCCCAATCCCTTCGCCAGCTACGAGATCATCTTCTGGCTGCTCGGCTCGTTGAAGGACCGGTCCATGGCGCATGTCGCGATGGCGCTGCCGCTGATCGCCGCCGGGTGCGCGCTGCTGGCCATAACCGGGCGCGCGCTCGACGCCTTTTCGCTCGGCGAGGAGAGCGCAGAAAGCCTCGGCATCGACCGCGGGCGGGCGCGACTCATGGTCGTGGTCGGGACCGCGCTCTGCGTCGGCGCAGGCACCGCGGTCACCGGAGCCATCAGCTTCGTGGGGCTGGTCGTGCCCCACATGCTGAGGCCGCTTACCGACCGCATGCCATCCAGCCTGCTGCTGCCGAGCGCCATGGGCGGCGCGGCGCTGCTGCTCGCCGCCGACATCGTGGCGCGGATCGCGGTGCGCACCGGCGAACTCAACGTCGGCGTGGTGACGGCGCTGATCGGCGCGCCCTTCTTCCTCTGGCTCATCATACGCTCGCGCCGGGAGCTGTTCTGATGATCGTCGCGAAAGGCCTCTCCGTCGAACTCTCCGGCCGCCGCGTCGTCGACGGCGTCAGCCTGGCACTGGAGCCGGGCACAATAATCGGGGTTCTCGGACCGAACGGTGCCGGCAAGTCGACCCTGATGCGTGCGCTGGCGGGACAACTCACATGCACGGGCCGCGTCGCCGTGGACGGCCGCGATATCGCCACCCTCCCGCTCGCCGAGCGCGCCCGCCTGATCGCGCATCTGCCGCAGGCGCGCATCATAAGCTGGCCACTCGTGGTGCGCGACCTTGTCGGTCTCGGCCGCATGCCCTGGCAGGGCGTGAGCCGTGCCTTCTCCGACCGCGACCGCACGCTCTGCGCCGAGGCCATGGCAATGATGGACGTCTCGCCGCTGGCTGACCGCCCGGCCACCGAGCTTTCCGGGGGCGAGCAGGCGCGCGTACTGGCCGCCCGCGCCATCGCGCAGGACACCCCGGTCCTGCTCGCCGACGAGCCGGCGTCGGGGCTGGACCCCGCGCACCAGATGACGATGATGGCCGGGCTGCGGCAGCTTTCCGCCAAGGGCCGGACCGTGCTGGTATCCCTCCATGATCTGACGCTCGCGGCGCGCTGGTGCGACCGCATCCTCCTTATGAGGGATGGCAGCGTAGCGGCCGAAGGCGCGCCGGCGGACGTGCTGACGGCCGATCGGCTCCGCGATGTCTTCGGCATCGTCGCCCACATCGATCATGACGAAGCCGGCATGATCCTTGCGCCCGTAGCGCTGGCGGACCAAGCGGCGAATCGCGAGGCGCGCCGATGAAGCACTGGCCGGTTTTCGAGCCGTTCGAGAATGCGGGCGAGAGCGGCAAATTCCTCGACCTGTGGCCGTCCGTAACGGCAGTCGCGGAGTCCGTCACCCCGCCGCCGCTCGTGCGGATCGAGACCCAGGCGCCGATCGCCGAGACTTCGCCATCGCCGGTTCCGCTCCCCGTCGATGCGGCGGACGCTACGACGCACCCGAGCCGCAGGCGCACCACGCGCTTTCCCGCCCTATTGCTGCTCGGCTCGCTGGTCGCGCATGTGGCAGCGCTGGTGCTGACCGCGCATTTCCTGACGCAACCCGGCGTCGAAGCCGCGACGGATGCCGTCTCGGTCGAAATTGTGGTGGACGCCACCCCGAACCCGAACACCGACCCGTCGCTGGCCGGGGAGGCCGCGATCGAGGCCGAAACGACGAAGGACAAGGCGCAGCGGGCGAAGCTTCCTGAAGAGAAGGCCGTCCAGCCTTCCTCCTCGACGGAAAGGAAGCAAGAAACGCCCGAACCGCCAGCCGATACGGCACGACAGGCGCGGCCTGAAACGCGGATGGATACGGCCGCCGCCATTCCGCCGCCGGTTTTCTCGCTGCCGCCCACGCCACCCGACGTGAAAGCGCCTCCTCCAAAGGAATCGCCTGTGACCAGCCCCACGACAGCCGTGCCAACGCCGACATTTTCGCTGCCACGGACGCCGCCGGCCATCGACGCACCCGCAGTGTTGGCTACGCCGCAACTGTCGGAAATCCATGTTCCGCAGTCCCCGTTCGCGCTGCCTGCAGCGCCGCCAAAGGTGGAAGTCGAAAATCCGATGCCAATGACCTTGGAGACGATGAGGAAGGCCGTGCCGACCCCCGCCCTCAGGCTGGACGGCGCGCCACCGCGGATCGCCGACGCAACGGAGCCGTCGCTCGCACTGCCCGACAAAGCGCCTCCGCCCAGGTCGGCGCCGGTCGAAGCGAAGCCGGAGCCAAAAAGCGAGTCGCCGGCGACGGCGGAACGCACCCCAGCCCTCGAGCGAAAGCGTGAGATGCCCAGCGAGACGCGCCAAAAGCCGGCCGGGCGCCGGGCGGCCGAGACGCCAAAGCAGGATCGCCGAACCGCAGACCGCAGTTCCTCGGCCGGTGTAGGCAGGGCGGTCGGCCGGGGCTCGGTAGCCTCGCGCGGTGGCGCCAGCGCCGGCGAAAAGGCTGCCTATGCGGCACGGCTGAACAGCCATGTTCAGCGCTATGAGCGCTACCCTGCGGAGGCGCAGCGTAACGGCATCATGGGCTCGGCACGCATCCTGATCACCATCGACCGGGGCGGCCGCCTCATCTCGTCGCGCCTCGCCGGGAGTTCTGGCTCGGCAATCCTGGACGACGCGGCAAAGGCGACGGCCTCGCGCGCCTCGCCCTATCCCGCTCCGCCGGACGGCATCGGCGGCCGCACCCTCACCTTCGCCGCCACCATCCGCTTCCGCCGGTAGCGCCCCGGCCGGCTTGCGTGATGCAGCTTATGGGTGAAACGCGATTGACATCGCGCGTCCAACATTCATCATCCATGCTGGGGGACGGCGGCAGCATGGAGGCAAGGATGCGATCGCGCGCGGCTCACGGCTTTTTCCTGTTTCTCGTAGGCCTCCTTATGACGATCGCCGGGCCGGCCCTCGCCACTGAAAGCGTCCGGACCGTCGTCACCACCGAGAATTCCGACTATTTTGGCTTCGATCTGCGCTCGGAGCAGAATTTCAGCCTCGACCAGTGCAAATCCGCTTGCATAACAGACCGTTCCTGCCGTGCCTTCACGTACAATTCCAAGGCAAAATGGTGCTTCCTCAAATCGGACTACCGCAAGCTCAACCCGTTCAACGGCGCGGTGGCCGGCAAGATCGCCCAAAGCGGCGCGGCCCCGGACATCGGCGCGCCGGCCGCGCTTGATTTCCTGCCGGAATGGCTTGCCGGCGAAGCCGTCGCCTACCGCCAGAGGGTCACGACGGCAAGCCCGGCCACCGAAGACGGACTCAATGCGCTGATCGGCCTGGCGGATGCCGCCATGGAATCCGATCCGCGCTCGGCGATGCAGAAATACGCGGACGCGCTTGCCGCCTCGCCCGACGAGAGCGCGCTGTGGACGAAGCTTGCCCGCGCCGCCCTCTCGGTGAAACCGGCGAACGACGCCGATGCCGGGGAATTGCATAGCGCCGCCTCGTCGGCCGCCTACAACGCCTATCTGACCTCGCGCACGACCGACGACCGCGCGACAGCGCTGGCCGTACTGGCGCCGGCGCTGGAACAGCGGCAGGCGTTCCGCCCGGCCATCCGGGCCTACGAGACAAGCCTGTCGCTCGCGCCGAACGCTTCCGTGCAGGCCGCGTATCTCGACCTCAAGGCCCGCAAAGGCTTTCGCGTGATCGGCAACACGGTCGATTCCGACAATCAGACGCCGCGCATCTGCGCGCAGTTTTCGGACGCACTGGTCAAGAGCGGCGTCGACTACGCGCCTTTCGTCACCGTCGACGGCCAGGCGCCGAAGGCGGTCACCGCCAACGAGAAGCAGATCTGCGTCGAGGGGCTGGAGCACGGGAAGCGCTACCAGGTCGCCTTCCGTGCCGGCCTGCCCGCGGCGATCGGCGAGAGCCTGCAGAGCCCGGTCGTACTGACCGTCTATGTCCGCGACCGCAAGCCCTACATCCGCTTCACCGGCGAGAACTTCATCCTTCCGGGCACAGCGCGTCACGGCATTCCGCTTGTTTCAGTCAACACGGGTTCCGCCGACCTCAAGCTCTACCGCATGAACGACCGCTCGCTCGCCGACCTCGTTACCGGCTACCAATTCCTCGACCAGCTCGATCAGTACAGCGCCCAGAACATCGCCGACCAGACAGGCGCCGCGGTGTGGCAGGGCAAGCTCGACATCGCCTCCGAACTCAACAAGGAGGTGGTGACGAGCTTTCCGGTCGACGAGGCGCTGCCGACCCGCAAGCCGGGCGTCTACATCCTTACGGCGACGCCGGGAGGTGCCTCGGAAAGCTACGATTCGCAGGCGACGCAATGGTTCGTCGTCTCCGACATCGGGCTGTCGACCTTTGCCGGGCAGGACGGGCTGAACGTCTTTACCCGTTCACTCGGTACCGCCAAGCCGCTCGCCGACGTCGAGCTGAGGCTGATCGCCAAGAACAACGAGGTGCTGGGCACGGCCAGGACCGACGCGGACGGCCACGCCGTCTTCACCGCCGGCTTGGCGCGCGGCGAAGGCGGCATGGTTCCTGCCGTGCTGACCGCCAGCAAGGGCGGCGACGATTTCGACTTCCTCGACATGACAAAGGCGGGATTCAACCTCTCCGACCGTGGCGTGGCGGGCCGTCCCTCGCCCGGCGCACTGGACTTCTACGCCTGGACGGAACGCGGCATCTACCGCGCCGGCGAGATGGTGCATGCGGCAGCACTCGCCCGCGATGACGAAGCGAAGGCGGTCGACAATTTGCCGCTCACCTTCATCTTCGATCGACCTGACGGGGTCGAGGACCGGCGTGTCGTCAGCGACGTTTCCTCGCTTGGCGGCCGTGCGGTCGACCTGGCGCTGTCGCCCACCGCCATGCGTGGCACGTGGCATATGCGGATCTACACCGATCCGAAGAAGGAACCCGTCGCCGAGACGATGTTCCTCGTCGAAGACTTCGTGCCGGACCGCATCGAATTCGACATGACGAGCAAGGGAACGGTGCTCGTTCCTGGCCAAGGGCTCCCGATCGACGTCGACGGCCGCTTCCTCTATGGCGCGCCGGGCGCAGGGTTGTCTCTCGAGGGCGAGGTCAACGTCTCGACCAAGCGCGACTGGAAGGCATTTCCCGGCTATCGGTTTGGCCTCGCCGAGGAGGAGAACACGCAATCGGCCGCCTATGACATGAACGACCTGCCAGCCACGGACGACCAGGGCAAGTCGTCCTTCGACGTCCTGCTCGACAACCTCCCGTCAACCACGAGGCTGCTCAACGCAGAACTTGTCGTTCGCATGCGCGAGGGCAGTGGCCGGGCGGTCGAGCGCAAACTGGACCTCGATGTGAAGCCGGACGGGCCGCGCATCGGTATCAGACCTTCCACGTCCGACGGCTCCGTCCCGGAGAACTCCGTCGCGAAGTTCACGATCATCGCGGCCGATCCGGACGGCGGGAAGATCGACATGCGGGGGCTGAACTGGTCGCTGGTCAAGCTCGTCCGCAACTATCAATGGTACCGGGACGGCAATTCCTGGCGCTACGAGCCGATCGACGTCACGCAGAAGGTCGCGGACGGCCATGTCGACGCGACGGCAGACGGCGAAGCAGGCATTTCCGCGCCCGTCGGCTGGGGCCGCTATCGCCTGGAGGTGGAGAGCCCGGAAGCGGACGGCCCTGCCTCCAGCGTTGAGTTCGACGCCGGCTGGTACGTCGCGGCCTCCAGCACGGAAACGCCCGATGCGCTCGATATCGCACTCGACAAGGACAGCTATTCCGTCGGCGACACCGCCCACCTGAAGATATCGCCGCGTTTCGCCGGCGAGGTGCTGGTGACGGTCGGCGGCGACCGCCTGCTGGACACGAAAACGGCGTCGGTGCCGGAGGGCGGCGCGACGATCGATATTCCCGTGAAGGATGATTGGGGCGCGGGTGCCTACGTCACGGCGACGCTTTACCGCCCCGGCGAGGCGCAGGCTTCGCGCATGCCGATGCGCGCCATTGGCATCGAGTGGCTGAAGATCGATCCGGGCAAGCGCAAGCTCGGCGTTTCGCTGGAGGCGCCGGCAAAATCGCTGCCGCGCGGGCCGCTCGCTATTCCCGTGAAGCTTGCCGGTCTCACTTCCGGCGAGGAAGCCTATGTGACGGTCGCCGCCGTCGATGTCGGCATCCTGAACCTCACCCGCTACACGCCGCCCGATCCAGATGGCTGGTACTTCGGCCAACGCCGGCTCGGGCTGGAAATCCGCGATATCTATGGCAAGCTGATCGACGGGTCGGCTGGCGTCATGGGGCGCATCCGCACAGGCGGCGACGGCGCGCAGATGGCATCGGAAGGCTCGCCGCCGACGCAGAAGCTCGTCGCCTTCTTTACCGGCCCGGTGAAAGTGGACAATGACGGCCGCGCCGTCGTTTCGTTCGATCTGCCGCAGTTCAACGGCACCGTGCGGGTTATGGCAGTCGCATGGTCGAAGACGGCCGTCGGCCATGCGTCCACCGACGTGATCGTGCGCGATCCGGTCGTCGTGACGGCAGGCCTGCCGCGCTTCATGGCGCCCGGCGACCACGCCCAGATGCGTCTCGACATCGCCAATACGGACGGTCCGGCTGGCGAATATACGCTCTCCGTCGATACCGGCGGCAAGATTTCGGCCGGGCATGCCTCCTCGCAAAAAGTCACGCTTGCAGCCGGCGCGCGTACAGCCGTGACGGTGCCGCTGACGGCGAATTCGACCGGCGAGGCCGATGTCCACCTGACGCTGGCCCATGCCGACGGACTGTCTGTCGCTCAGGATCTCAGCTTTCCGATCCGGCCGGGCCAGCTCCCGGTCACGACACGGCGCGTCATCAGCCTGGCCGGCAACGGCGGCAGCCTGAGGATCGATAGGGAACTCCTGGCCGCCAGCCTGCTCGACGGCGCCTCCGTCTCGATCGGCGTGTCGAACACGGCCGCGCTCGACATCCCGTCGCTCCTGATGACGCTCGATCGCTACCCCTATGGCTGCGCCGAGCAGACGACCAGCCGGGCGCTGCCGCTGCTATATTTCAGCCAGCTGTCGGCGGCGGCGGGCATGCCGGCCGATCCCGACCTGCACAAGCGCATACAGGACGCCATCTACCGCGTCCTCAACGACCAGTCCTCTTCGGGCAGCTTCGGCCTCTGGGGGCCGGGTTCGGGCGATCTTTGGCTCGACGCCTATGTCTCGGACTTCCTAACGCGCGCCCGCGAGCAAGGCTTCGACGTGCCTGACATCGCGCTCCGCCAGTCGCTGGACAATCTTCAGAACACGCTTTCCTACAACAACGACCTGAAGGAGCACGCGACGGAAATCGCCTATGCGCTCTACGTTCTGGCGCGCAACCATCGCGCCTCGGTGGGCGACCTGCGCTATTACGCCGACACGCAGCTGGGCGCCTTCCGGAACCCGATGGCGCGGGCGCAGATCGCCGCCAGCCTGGCTCTTTACGGCGATAGCCAGAGGGCCGATCGCGCCTTCGCATCGGCTTTCCAATTGGCACAGGCGCCAGCTACTCCCCTCGACGATTCCCGTGCCGACTACGGCTCGCGCCTGCGTGACGGCGCGGCGATGCTGGCGCTGGCGGCGGAGACCAAGCCCGCGCCGACGCTGATCCCCGCGATGATCCGTCTGGTCTCGGCGGAGCGTAACGACAAGCGCTATGTCGATGGCCATACCAGCACGCAGGAGGAGGCGTGGCTGCTGCTCGCCGCGCGTGCGCTCAAGGCGGGAACCGAGGCGATCTCGCTCGATGTGAACGGCTCGCCGCATTCGGGTCCGTTCGCCGAACGTGTCGGCGGCATGGAACTTCTGGACCATCCGGTGACCGTCACCAATCACGGGCGCGACGCCGTCGACGCAGTGGTGACGACGGTCGCCGCCCCCGCCCAGCCGCTGCCTGCCGGTGGAAACGGGTTTACGATCTCGCGGACCTACTACACGCTCGACGGACAGGAGGCGAACATAACGGAGGCCACGCAGAACCAACGCTTCGTCGTCGTCCTCAAGGCCACCGAGGCGAACGATTGGCCCTCGCGCGTGCTGATCACGGACCTGCTCCCCGCCGGGTTCGAGATCGACAACCCAGGCCTGGTCGGCAGCGCCCAGCTTTCCAATTTCGACTGGCTGGGTGACACGGAGGCAGCGCATACGGAGTTCCGCGACGACCGGTTCGTGGCGGCTTTCGACCGCACCGGCAGCGGCGACATGACGCTTGCCTATGTGGTGCGCGCCGTAACGCCGGGTACCTACACGCTACCGGCGGCGACCGTGGAGGACATGTATCGGCCGCAATTCTCGGCGCGGACGGCCACCGGATCGATGGAGGTCAAGGCGGCGAGGTAGAGGTGGAACGCGGATTCCGCTGAGATGTCTGTTTTCACCCTCCTCTGTCCTGCCGGAAATCTCCGGGGCAAGCGCTCATGAGCCGCCTTCTCAAATGCGCCCTTGTGGCCCTTCCGCTCGCCGCGGTCCCGTGCGCGGGCGCGTGGTTCGGTTTCGTTGCCCTCGACCGCGCCGATCCGCCGCCGCTTGCGGAGGCCGGGCTGGTTTCAACCGAGATCGTCGACCGCGACGGCAATCTCCTTCGCGCCTTCGCGACGCCCGAGGGCCGCTGGCGACTGGCGACACGCATCGAGGATGTCGATCCGAAGCTGGTCAGGATGCTCCTCGCCTATGAGGACCACCGCTTCTACTCCCACCACGGCGTCGATATCGCGGCTCTTTTCCGGGCGGCCGGGCAGCTTCTCCTCAACGGCCACATCGTCTCGGGCGGCTCGACGCTGTCGATGCAGCTTGCCAGGCTGATCGAGCCGCGCGAGGAGCGCACGGTGTGGGCCAAAATCGTCCAGATCGTGCGCGCACTCCAGATAGAGCGGCGGCTGACGAAGCAGCAGATCCTCGAAGACTACCTCACGCTGGCACCCTATGGCGGCAATCTCGAAGGCGTCCGCGCAGCCTCCCTCGCCTATTTCGGCAAGGAGCCTAAAAGGCTGACGGTGGCGCAGGCGGCACTGCTTGTGTCGCTGCCACAGTCGCCGGAAGCGCGCCGCCCCGACCGCCATCCCGTTTCGGCGATGGCCGCGCGTGCGCGCGTGCTGGACCGGGTGAAGGATGCCGGCGTCATCCTGCCGCGCGAGGTCGAACTCGCCTCGGCGGCGCCGATCCCCCGGACCAGACGCGAACTTCCGGCGCTCGCGGCGCAGGCGGCAGGCGATGCCCTGCGCAAAAGCCCTTCCGCCCGGCGCCTTCAACTCACCGTCCGCCGCGATATCCAGCAACGGCTGGAGGCGGTGGCACGAGACGCCGCCCGCCAGTTCGGCCCGAAAGTCTCGATTGCGATGATCCTCGCCGACGCGCCGACCGGCGACATCCTGGGCGAAGTCGGCTCGGCTGATTTCTTCGATGCCTCGCGCGCCGGCTGGATAGACATGACGGATGCCGAGCGGTCGCCGGGCTCGACTCTCAAGCCCTTTATCTACGGCCTTGCCTTCGAAGAGGGGTTGGTGGCCCAGGAAACGATGATCGAGGACAGGCCGGCTGATTTCGGCGGTTACCGGCCGAGGAATTTCGACATGGGCTACCAGGGC
>JBQCFA010000472.1:0-4518 GCA_051959695.1 Rhizobiaceae bacterium | reverse complement strand
CGAGCTCTGGCTCGACGGCGGCCACAATCCCGGCGCCGGCGTCGTTATCGCCGAGGCGATGGCCGCACAGGAGGAAAGGCATCCGCGGCCGCGGTTTCTGGTCTCGGGCCTGATCAACACCAAGGACCAAGCCGGCTATTTCCATGCTTTCGAGGGCATGGCGCGCCATGTCTTCACGGTGCCCGTCACGATGAGTGAGGCAGGCGTGCCGGCGGACGAACTGGCGGCGCGGGCGACGGAGGCCGGACTTTCGGCGGAGCCGGTCGCCTCGGTCGAGAACGCGCTGAAACTCCTGCGCGATACCTGGGACGAGGCCGAGACGCCGCCGCGCATCCTCATCGGCGGCTCACTCTACCTGGCCGGCGAGGTTCTTGCCGCCAACGGCACGCCACCGGTCTGACACGGCCGGTCCGCGTCCAAGAAAAAAGCCCGGCGTCTCCACCGGGCCTTTTCAACCGACATGCGGTGAATTCAGGCGACGCTGCCGCCGATCCATGAGGAAAGCGCCGTCTTGGGCAGCGCACCGACCTTGACGTCGGCAACCTCACCGCCCTTGAAGAGCATCAGAGTCGGAATGGAGCGAACGCCGAACTGCGCGGCAAGCTCGGGATTCTCGTCGATGTTGAGCTTGGCGATCTTCACCTTGCCATTGAGCTCGGTGGCGATCTCCTCCAGCGACGGGGCGATCATCTTGCAGGGACCGCACCATTCCGCCCAGAAATCCACGACGACCGGCTCGGATGACTGGAGCACGTCCGCCTGGAAGTTGTTCTTGTCGACCTTTTGGGTAGCCATGGCTAATTCCTTTGAGTGTGTCGCCCGAGAATGTGGGTTTGGCGCAGCTGGCGTTCAAGGCGCCCTTTTCTCACGCTCGCGTGAGTCGGGCAAGGGCGGCGTCCATCGCCTCCGCCGGCAGCGGCACGAGGCGGGGCACCTCGGTGAAAAGCAGCGCCGCCGCGACCGGGCGCCCCGGATAAAGCGGCTGGAGCAGCGCCCGATAGAGCGCAAGCTGCAGCAGATATGCGCCCGCCACGTCGGATGCGCGCGACGGCGGCACCCTGTCGGTCTTGTAGTCGACAAGCAACACCTCCCGCTCCGACACGGCCAAGCGGTCGATCTTGCCAGAGATGGCGCGCGGGCGACCGCGTATGTCGAGCGTTCCCATGATCGACACCTCCGCCCGTGACCCCGGCGCGAAGATGGTGGCGAAGCCGGCATCGCCCAGTATGGACGCGACCGAAGTCCAGGCGCGCTCGCGTTCCTGCTCGCTCCAAGCCGCGCCGATCCTCGCCAGATAGCGGCGCGCCGCGGCCTCGCGGCCAGCCTCGGGCAGATCCGGCAAGGTCTGGAGCAGCCTGTGCATGGCGAGCCCGCGCTCGATGGCGAAGGAGGGCGCCGCTTCCCTGTCGAGCGCTGAAGCCACCGTCGCCGGCAGTTCCGGCTCGTCCGGATCGCCGATCAGGAGCGAGGCGCCGGAAGGCGAAAGCGGGCGCGGAAGCTCTTCGCCGAAACCGTCCGGCAAAGGGGGCAGCTTCCCGAACAGGACCGGCGATTGTCTTCCTTCCGAAGCCGGCGCCGCTGGCGCCACAGGGGTCGGCGCACCACTCACCCGATGGCGGATCACGTCAGTCTCGGCGGCCGGATGCCGGCGGACGCTGCTTTCCGGTGCGCCGGCAAGGGCCGCATTCACCAGATTGTGCCAGATGCCGGGATGCGGGTCGCGCTTGCCGCGGTAGCCGCAGACGACCAGCCGGTCCTCGGCCCGTGTCATGCCGACATAAAGCAGTCGGCGGTATTCCTCCTCGGCCTTTTCGGCAAGCGACGCGTTGATCGCGCGCGAAGCGCTGTTGGCGAGATCGGAGGAGGCGCGCCAGAGAAAGCCCCTGCCCTCCCAGCCGCCATTTTGAGGAGCATAGGGAACGAGGCGCGGCAAGTGGGAATCCGAAAAGGGCCGGCTGCCACCATCGACGAGAAATACGACGGGCGCCTCCAGCCCCTTGGCCGAATGCACGGTCATGATGCGCACTTCGTCGCGCTTCTGATCCATCTCGCGCTTGATGTCCGGGCCGGCACTTTCCAGCGTGGCGAGGAAGGATTCCAGCCCCGGCAGGCCGGTGCGCTCCACGGCCAGGCAGAACGAGAGGAATTCGTCCAGGATCTCGCCCGCCGCCGGGCCGAGCCTGGCGATCATCGCCGAACGGACGCCGTCGCGCGCGAGCACCCCGGCATAGAATTCGAAGACCGGCTTGAAGGCGGCCTCGTTGCGCCAGAGGTCGAGTTTCCCGACGATTCCCGCCAGCCTCCCGTCGCCATCCGCACGGGCGCGCAGCACCGAGAGCAGCGACCGCTCCCCCCTGTCCCATGCAAGCGCGAACAGCTCTTCCTCCGCAAGACCGAAGACAGGGCTCTTCAGCAGCGCGGCGAGCGAGAGGTCGTCTCCGGGCTGCAGCGCCACGCGGCCGAGCGCCACCAGATCCTGCACCGCGATGTGTCCGGGCAGGCTCAGCCTGTCGGCGCCAGCGACGGCTACACCCTTCTCCTTCAGGGCCCGCGACAGCGCATTGACGAAGCGGTCCCGCTTGCGCACCAGCACCAGCACGTCGCCCGGCGTCAGAAGCCTGCCCTTGCCCTCGATCGTCTCGCCCGTGTCGATCCAATGCCTCACCGTCGCGGCGATCTGCTCGGCAAGTTTCACCGACGGCGCGGATGCGTGGTCAATCGCCTCGGTCCAGTCGTCCGGCTCGGCCACCGCGGTCGGCTCGATCAGCGGCCAGATCTCGACATAACCGGGCTCGCCGGCGCGGATCGTCGTGTGCTCGATCTGCTCGATGTCCCTGGTGAGCCCCTTGCGGGTCTCCTCCACGGCGAAAACCCTGTCTACCGCAGTCAGCACGTCTTCCGTCGAGCGGAAGGAACGCTGCAGCCGGACCTGTTCGAAACGGCCCTCCCCGTCGAGCACCTGGCGGCGGAACGCGTAGCCGTTCTCGACGAAGGCTTCCGGGTCGGCGCCCTGGAAGGAATAGATCGACTGCTTCTCGTCGCCTACGGCGAAAATGGTGCGGCGGACCTCGTCCCGCGCTCCGAGTCCGGCGAAGAATTCCGCAGCCATCCGCCGCACGACCTGCCATTGCTCGGGGCTGGTATCCTGCGCCTCATCGATCAGGATGTGATCGATGCCGCGGTCGAGCTTGTATTGCACCCATGGACCGACATCGCTGCGCGCCAGAAGGTGGACGGTGCGGCGGATCAAATCATTGAAGTCGAGGAAGCCGCGCGCCGCCTTCAGCCGCTCGTAGCGGCCGATCAGGAGATCGGCGATGACCAGCGCGGCGCGCGTGGCTTTCAGCATCCTCAGGAGCGCGACACGGTCGGAAAGCTCGAGGAGGACGGCCGCGAGGCGCGCGAATTCGTCGGCCAGTTCGGGGAAATACTCGGCCACGCCCTTCGCCATGATGTTCTTCGTACTTTTCGGCTTCAGCCCCGGTCCATCTTTGGTAAGGAAGGATCGACAGAGCTTGCCGAGGCGGCTTTGCGGGTCGGCTTCCGCGCAAACCGCCTTGAGTTCGATAGCGAAATTCGTCGCCGTGGTCTTGCCGGCAGCCATCGCGCGCGCTTCGAGCGCCCCCGCCAGCCCGATGTCGAAATAGGGATCCGGCCACACGGCGGCAGCCAGGCTTTCCGGCGTGTCTTCCGGCTGGAAACCGAACTCGACGAAGAGCGCATCCGAGGAGCCGCAACCGATAGCGTCGATGAAGGCGCGCAGGTCGTCGCGGCGGGCGACGATCTCGCGCAATAGCGCGTCGAGCCCGCTTTCGCCGCCGATCGACAGGACCGTCTCAAATGCGCTGGCAAGGTCGGAGTCGGCGCCTGAAGCGATGCCCGCGAGGAGGTCGCGCCGCGCCTCGGCGACCAGCGCCGATTCCATCTGCTGGTCCAGCATCTCGAAATGGCCGGCGATATTCGCCTCGAGCGGAAAGCGGTGGAGGATCGCCTCGCAGAAAGCGTGGATGGTCTGGATCTTCAGCCCGCCCGGCGTCTCCAACGCCGCGGCAAAGAGCCTGCGGGCGCGGAGAAGACGCGATCGGCCGGGCGCACGGCCTTCCACCTTGCGGATCGCTTCAGCCAGATCTTCGTCGCCGAGTGCCGTCCACCCTCCAAGCTCGGCGAAAACGCGGTTCGACATGTTGGCGGCGGCGGCCTTGGTGTAGGTCAGGCAGAGGATTTTTCCAGGCTCAGCGCCGTCGAGCAGGAGGCGGATGACGCGCTGCGCCAGCACATGCGTCTTGCCGGAACCGGCATGGGCCGAGACCCAGGCGGAATTCTCCGGATCGGAGGCACGCGCCTGCTGTTGGAGCGTGTCGGGCGGGATGACCAGCGGGCGCTTCATTCGCCGCCCTCCCCGCTCTCGCCTTCCTCGCCGGCGGCGGACCATTCCTGCACGCGGGCGAGATGGTCGTAGGCGCCGCTGGTGTCGCCTTCGCGAAACGGCAGCGCCCGGGACAGATAACCATTCGCCTC
>JBQCFA010000471.1:0-5397 GCA_051959695.1 Rhizobiaceae bacterium | reverse complement strand
GTTCACCACCGAGGTGGGCGGCGTATCGGAACTCGGCCTGATCGGCCGCGGCGAGGATGCGGAAATCACCACCTATCTCGAACGCGCCATGACGTCGGAGCTTCAGGGCAACGTCATCGATCTCTGCCCCGTGGGCGCGCTGACCTCCAAGCCCTATGCCTTCCAGGCGCGTCCCTGGGAGCTTTCCAAGACCGAATCGATCGACGTGATGGACGCTGTCGGCTCGGCGATCCGCGTCGACACGCGCGGCCGCGAGGTCATGCGCATCCTGCCGCGCGTCAACGAGGACGTGAACGAGGAGTGGATCTCGGACAAGACGCGCTTCATCTGGGACGGGCTGAGGACGCAACGCCTCGATCGCCCTTATGTCCGCAAGCGCGGAAAGCTCGTCCAGGCGACGTGGCCGGAAGCCTTCGAAGCGATCAAGGCCGCCGTCGCCAAGACCAGCGGCGACAGAATCGGCGCGATCGCCGGCGACTTGGCGACCGTGGAGGAGATGTACGCGCTGAAGCTCCTTATGGCGTCGCTTGGCTCGGCCAACATCGACTGCCGGCAGGACGGCGCGGCGCTCGATCCGTCCGCCGGCCGCGCGGCCTACATCTTCAATCCGACGATCGCCGGAATCGAGCAGGTGGACGCTCTGCTATTGATCGGCTCCAACCCCCGTTTCGAGGCGTCGGTGCTCAATGCCCGCATCCGCAAGCGCTCGCGGATGGGCGATTTCCCGGTCGGGGCGATCGGCGAGATCGGCGATCCGCGCTACGACTACGAAGCGCTGGGCTCGGGCGCTGATTCGCTGAAGCAGCTTCTCGACGGCAAGGGCAAGTTCGTTGCGGCCCTGAAGAAAGCGCAGCGGCCGATGATCCTCGTAGGGCAGGGCGCCTTGACGGGGCCGGATGGACGGGCGGTGCTCGGTCTGGCGGCCAAGCTCGCCGGCGACCTGAAGGCCGTGCGCGAGGACTGGAACGGCTTTGCGGTGCTGCATACGGCAGCGGCGCGCGTCGGCGGCCTCGACATCGGCTTCGTGCCGGGAGAGGGCGGCAAGGACGTCGCCGGCATGATGGGCACGCTTGACGTGCTTTTCCTGCTCGGCGCGGACGAGATGGACATGAACGCCATCGGCGATGCCTTCACCGTCTATATCGGCACGCATGGCGATGCCGGCGCGCACCGCGCCGACGTGATCCTGCCGGGCGCGGCCTATACGGAGAAGTCCGGCACCTACGTCAACACGGAAGGCCGCGTGCAGATGACCAACCGCGCCGGCTTTGCGCCGGGGCAGGCGAAGGAGGACTGGGCGATCCTGCGGGCGCTCTCCGACGTGCTCGGCCACAGGCTGCCTTTCGATTCTCTCTCGCAACTGCGGACGCGGCTCTACGACGACCATCCGCTGATGGCGGCGCTGGAGGAGATCCAGCCGGGCGAGACGGCGAGCATAGCCAAGCTTGCCAAGGCCGGCGGACGGCCCGGAACGAAGCCCTTTGTCTCGCCGGTCAAGGACTTTTATCTGACCAATCCGATAGCGCGCGCTTCCGCGGTCATGGCGGAATGTTCGGCGCTGGCGTCGAACGGGTTCAGGCAGGCGGCGGAATAGGGACAGCCAAGTGGAACCTTTCTTCGATATCTACGTGCTGCCGGCGCTGATTATCCTGCTGAAGTCCGTCGTGATGATCGTCGTCCTGCTGGTCGGGGTCGCCTTCATTCTCTACGGCGACCGCAAGATCTGGGCAGCCGTGCAGTTGCGCAGGGGACCGAACGTCGTCGGCCCGTGGGGAACGCTGCAGGCCTTCGCCGATCTGTTCAAATTCGTCTTCAAGGAGCCGGTCATCCCCTCCGGTGCGAACAAGGGTGTGTTCCTGCTGGCGCCGCTCGTGTCGGCCGTGCTGGCGATCTCGGCCTGGGCGGTGATCCCCATCGACGCCGGCTGGGCTATCGCCAACATCAATGTCGGCATCCTCTACGTCTTCGCGATCTCCTCGCTGGAGGTCTACGGCGTGATCATGGGGGGCTGGGCGTCGAACTCGAAATACCCGTTCCTGGGCTCGCTCCGGTCGGCCGCGCAGATGGTGTCCTACGAGGTCTCGATCGGCTTCGTGATCATCACCGTGCTGCTCTGTGTAGGCTCGCTCAACCTGTCCGATATCGTGCTGTCGCAGAGGGACGGGCTCGGTACGCATCTCGGCCTGCCGAACACCTTCCTCGACTGGCACTGGCTGTCGCTGCTGCCGATGTTCGTCGTCTTCTTCATCTCGGCGCTGGCCGAAACCAACCGCCCGCCATTCGATCTGGTCGAGGCGGAATCGGAGCTCGTCGCCGGCCACATGGTGGAGTATTCCTCGACGCCGTTCCTGCTCTTCTTCCTCGGGGAGTATGTGGCGATCGTGCTTATGTGCGCGCTGACCACGATCCTCTTCCTCGGAGGATGGCTGCCGCCTTTCGATTTCGCGCCGTTCACCTGGGTGCCGGTTTTCATCTGGTTCATCCTGAAGCTGCTCGCCGTCTTCTTCATGTTCGCGCTGGTCAAGGCGTTCGTGCCCCGCTACCGCTACGACCAGCTGATGCGCCTCGGCTGGAAGGTCTTCCTGCCGATCTCGCTGTTCATGGTGGTCGCGACGGCCGTGTTCCTCAAGGTGACGGGGCTGGCATGACAGGCGCCGCGAGCAATTTTATCGGCGCCGCCGACGCGGAAAAGTCCGCGGGCGCCGGCATTTTCGGAGATATCCAATGGGCGCTCTAGCGCAGGCGGCGAAGTCGCTGCTCTTGAAGGAGTTCCTGGAAGCCACCGCGCTTTCCATGAGACAGTTCTTCGCGCCGAAGGCGACGATCAACTATCCAAACGAGAAGAACCCGCAAAGCCCGCGCTTCCGGGGTGAACATGCGCTCCGCCGCTATCCGAACGGCGAGGAACGCTGCATCGCCTGCAAATTGTGCGAGGCGATCTGCCCGGCGCAGGCCATCACCATCGAGGCCGGGCCTCGCCGCAATGACGGCACGCGGCGCACCGTGCGCTACGACATCGACATGGTGAAATGCATCTATTGCGGCTTCTGCCAGGAGGCCTGCCCGGTCGACGCGATCGTCGAGGGGCCAAATTTCGAATTCTCCACGGAAACCCGCGAAGAACTCTATTACGACAAGGACAGGCTTCTCTCCAACGGCGACCGCTGGGAACAGGAACTGGCGCGAAACATCGCGCTGGACGCGCCGTACCGGTAGTTGAATTTCACCCTTCATCCGTCGCCCGAGCCTGTCCTCGGGCCGACCGGAGGTCGGACCAGGGGCAAGTGGCGTTACGCATGGACGTGGCGCCATCGGTTGGTTAAGGAACACGCGGCTTTCGTGGCGGGGACGCAAGCGAGGCCGAAAAGGAAATGCGGGGAAACCCATGCTGACTGGACTAGAGGCGGCGTTCTTCTACCTCTTCGCCTTCATACTCGTTGGCTCGGCCTTCATGGTGATCGCCGCGCGCAATCCCGTGCACTCGGTGCTTTTCCTGATTCTCGCCTTCTTCAACGCTGCGGGGCTTTTCCTGCTGGCGGGCGCCGAGTTCCTGGCGCTCATCCTGCTCGTCGTTTATGTCGGCGCGGTGCTCGTGCTTTTCCTGTTCGTCGTCATGATGCTCGACGTCGATTTCGCGGAGATGAAGCGAGGGGTGCTGGAATATGCGCCGGCGGGCGCGCTGGTCGGCATCATCCTGCTCGGCGAACTGATCGTCGTGCTCGGCGGCTACACGTTCGCGCCCCAACTCGCCAAGACCGTCGCCAAGCCGATACCTTCGCTGGCGGAGCGTTCCAACACCGGCGCTCTCGGCGATATCCTCTATACCGACTATCTCTTCTATTTCGAGGTCGCCGGCCTGCTGCTGCTGGTGGCGATGGTCGGCGCCATCGTACTGACACTGCGCCACAAGCAGGGTGTCAGGCGGCAATCGATCGCCGCGCAGGTGGCGCGCGATCCCAAGAGCGCCGTCAAGCTGCACGACGTCAAGTCCGGCGAAGGAGTCTCCTGATGGAAGTCGGCATCGCGCACTACCTGACCGTATCGGCGATCGTCTTCACGCTCGGCGTCTTCGGCATCTTCCTGAACCGCAAGAACGTCATCGTCATCCTGATGTCGATCGAGCTCATCCTGCTGGCGGTGAATCTGAACTTCGTCGCCTTCTCGGCAGCGCTCGGCGATCTCGTCGGGCAGGTCTTCGCGCTGTTCGTGCTGACGGTCGCGGCGGCCGAGGCGGCGATCGGGCTTTCCATC
This sequence comes from Rhizobiaceae bacterium, assembly GCA_051959695.1. Taxonomy (GTDB): domain Bacteria; phylum Pseudomonadota; class Alphaproteobacteria; order Rhizobiales; family Rhizobiaceae; genus Mesorhizobium_L. The sequence goes on along the minus strand of JBQCFA010000471.1, from coordinate 1,146 downwards.
CTCGTCGTCTTCTATCGCAACCGCGGTTCGATCGCGGTCGAAGACGTCAACATGATGAAGGGCTGAAATGTATCAGGCTATCGTCTTCCTGCCCCTCATCGGCTTCCTGATCGCAGGCCTGCTCGGCGGCTCGATCGGCGCGCGTGCGTCGGAGATCGTCACGTCGAGCTTGCTCGTGATCTGCGCGGTCCTCTCATGGATCGCCTTCGTGCATGTCGGCTTCGGGGACGTCGAGACCTTCACGGTTCCGGTGCTCCACTTCATCAAGTCGGGCGGGCTGGAGGCCGACTGGGCGCTGAGGATCGATACGCTGACGGTGGTGATGCTGGTCGTTGTAACGACCGTCTCCTCGCTGGTGCACATCTATTCGATCGGCTACATGCACCACGATCCCGACCGGCCGCGCTTCTTCGCCTATCTGTCGCTCTTCACCTTCGCCATGCTGGCGCTGGTGACGGCCGACAATCTCGTGCAGATGTTCTTCGGCTGGGAAGGAGTCGGCCTTGCCTCCTATCTGCTGATCGGCTTCTGGTACAAGAAGCCTTCTGCTAACGCCGCGGCGATCAAGGCCTTCGTCGTCAACCGTGTCGGCGATTTCGGCTTCCTGCTCGGCATCTTCGGTTTGTTCGTGCTGTTCGGATCGGTGAACCTCGGCACCATCTTCGCCAACGCCGCGAGCTACCTGCCGGCGGCGGGCGCGGCCGGCGGCGAGCCGGCGCTGGTCTTCCTCGGCCATGCGCTCGACAAGCAGTCGGCCATCACGGTCGTTTGCCTGCTGCTGTTCATGGGGGCCATGGGCAAGTCGGCGCAGGTGCCGCTGCACACCTGGCTGCCGGACGCCATGGAAGGCCCGACGCCTGTGTCGGCGCTGATCCACGCCGCGACCATGGTCACGGCCGGCGTGTTTATGGTGGCGCGGCTATCGCCACTTTTCGAGCTGTCGCACACCGCGCTTACGGTGGTCACCGTCATCGGCGCGATCACCGCTTTCTTCGCCGCGACGGTGGGCCTGGTGCAGAACGACATCAAGCGCGTCATCGCCTATTCGACCTGCTCGCAGCTCGGCTACATGTTCGTGGCGCTCGGCGTCGGCGCCTATGGCGTCGGCATCTTCCACCTGTTCACGCACGCCTTCTTCAAGGCGCT
>JBQCFA010000470.1:0-6299 GCA_051959695.1 Rhizobiaceae bacterium | reverse complement strand
ATCCTGGCGGCGCTTCCGCGCCTGATGTCGGGCGAGCGCATCGCCGCGATCGCCTTCGACCTCGGCTATGAAAGCGCGGCCGCCTTCACTACCATGTTCAAGCGCGTGCTTGGCGAGCCCCCGCGGCGCTATCTGGCCGCCCACAGCGGCGAAGCCGGGCAAGGCTAGTGTCCCGAATCCGAAATCTGCTTCATTCTTCTGGGGCGCGTCATTCTGATTTCGGGCCGCGGCTAGACCGCGTCTACGATGAGGAAAGGCGCGGGATAGTGATATTCCTCCAGATTGTTGCCCTCGCCGCCACGATCGACGATGACGAAGTCCGATACTGCCTGGAGGGGCGTCAGGATGCCGTGCCAGGCATTGCGGCGGATATTGACACCCTGCCCCGGCCCCGTGACGAAGGCGAGCGGCTCGGCAGCGGTTCCGTCGAGGTCTTCGGCCACGACGACAAGGAACGGGTTCGGCGTCAGCGGAAAGAAGGCCTGGCTGCCGAGCGGATGCCGTTCGACGAAGGCGAGTGTCAGCGGCAGGGCATACGGCTCGCCGCGTGCCAGCGAGATCATGGGCCGCACCCTTTCGCCGATGAAATCGACCCTGGCCAGATCGTGATAGCGCGCGGCCATGCCGCCATTGATGGCGAAGTGGTCCGAGCCCACCGCCTCGATGACTTCGCCGAACGGCGCGAAGGCCTCGCGCGTGAGCGGGCGAAGGACGATCTCCCTCATGCCTCTAGCCGACCGCGTGATTGGCCAGCCGCTCCAGCGCCTTGACGAGGCCGGAGTGATCGAGCCCACCCTCGCCGTGGGCAACCATCGAATGGAAGAGCTGCTGCGTCGAAGCCGTATTGGGGAGCGCCAGGCTCAAAGCGCGGGCGCCTTCCAGCGCCAGGTTCAAATCCTTCTGGTGAAGCTCGATGCGGAATCCGGGATCGAAGGTACGCTTGATCATGCGCTCGCCGTGCACTTCGAGGATGCGGGAGGACGCGAAGCCGCCCATCAGCGCCGAGCGCACCCTGGCCGGATCGGCACCCGCCTTGGCGGCGAACACCAGCGCTTCCGAGACCGCCGCTATGTTGAGCGCGACGATGATCTGGTTGGCGACCTTGGCGACCTGCCCGTCGCCGCAGTCCCCCACGAGGGTGATGTTCTTGCCCATCTTCTCGAAAAGCGGCATGGCGCGATCGAAGGCGGCCTGCGAGCCGCCCGCCATGACGGTAAGCGTGGCGGCCTTGGCCCCGACCTCGCCGCCGGACACCGGCGCGTCGACGTAGTCGGCGCCGAGATCGCGGATTCTCCTGGCGAAGTCCTTCGTCTCGATCGGCGAGATCGAGCTCATGTCGATGACCAGCTTTCCTTTGGAAAGCCCTGACGCGACGCCGTTTTCGGAAAAAAGCACGTCCTTCACCTGCGGCGTGTCGGGCAGCATGAGGATGATGATATCGGCCGCTTTCGCCACTTCGGCGGGCGTGGCGAGCACCTTCAGCCCGCCATCCGCCAGTTCCTTCGCCGGCGCCTTTCTATGCTTCGAGGTGACGAGGGAATTGCCGGCCTTCTGTAAATTGAGCGCCATCGGCGTCCCCATGATGCCGAGCCCGATGAAACCGATCGTGGTCATATGATTGTCCTTGTCTGCACTTGCGCCGGATGCCGTCGACTTTCCTGACCGAACTACGCCGCCGCCCTGGCCTTCTCCGCCCGCTTCAGCCAGCCAAGTCCTTCCTCCGTCGTCGTCTTCGGTTTGTATTCGCAACCGATCCAGCCGTCATAGCCGGCGGCATCGAGCGCCGCGAAGACGTAGTCGTAGTTGATTTCGCCGGTTCCAGGCTCGTTTCGTCCCGGATTGTCGGCGAGCTGGATATGGGCGATGCGGTCCTTGTACTTCTGGTAGGTGGCGACGAGTTCGCCCCTGGTCCTCTGCTGGTGGTAGAGGTCGTACTGGATGAAGAGATTGTCGCTGCCGACCTCTTCGATAATTGCGCTGGCCTGCTCGACGGTGTTCAGGAAGAAGCCTGGAATGTCGTAGTGGTTGATCGGCTCGATCAGCGCCTTGATGCCGTGCTTCTTCAGTTCCTCCGCGGCAAAACGCAGATTGGCGACGAAGGTCGCGTGCAGTGTCTCGGCCGTGTATTTCTGCGGTGCGACGCCGGAAAGGCAATTGATCTGGCGACAATCCAGCGCATCGGCATAGTCGATCGCCGAGCGGACGCCGCGCCGGAACTCGTCGATGCGGTCGGGGAAGATCGCGAAGCCGCGCTCGCCCGCCGCCCAGTCGCCGGCTGGCAGGTTAAAAAGCACCTGCTTCAGCCCGTTTTCGCCGAGGGCCTTCTTCAAATCATCCTTCTCGAAACCATAGGGAAACAGGAACTCCACCGCATCGAAACCGGCCTTGCGGGCGCGGGCGAAGCGTTCGAGCAACGGCGCCTCGGTAAAGAGCATCGTCAGGTTGGCGTTAAATCTCGGCATTCCCGGCCTCCGTCAGGTGATGAGAAGATGCGGGCCGCGGCGCTGCCCTTGGAGGCATGTCGCCGCGGCTCCTCCCCCTCGAACTCTCAGTCCAGCACCGCCATAGCGGCGATCGCGGTCGGGGCGTCCTCACCCCTCTCGGCAAGTTCCTCGAACTCGACGACCTTGTCGATGTCGGCACCCATCGAGATATTGGTCACGCGCTCGAGGATGAATTCGACGACGACCGGCACGCGGTGTTCCTTCATCAGTTTCTTCGCCTCGGCGAAGGCGTCGGCGAATTCGTTCGGGCTCCTGACCCGCAACGCCTTGCAGCCGAGCGCCTCCGCGACCGCGACGTGGTCTACTCCGTAGCCCGCTTCGCTACCTTCTTCCGCGTTCACATTGTCAAAGGCGAGGCTCACCTCGTAGTCCATGTCCAAGCCGCGCTGTGCCTGGCGGATCAGGCCGAGATAGGCGTTGTTCACGACGACATGCAGGTAGGGCAGCTTGTGCTGGGCGCCGACGGCCAGTTCCTCTATCAGGAACTGGAAATCGTAGTCGCCCGACAGCGCCACGATATGCCGGTCAGGATCGGCGGCGCGCACGCCGAGCGCGGCCGGCAGCGTCCATCCGAGAGGGCCGGCCTGGCCGCAATTGATCCAGTTGCGCGGCCGGTAGACATGCAGGAACTGGGCGCCTGCTATCTGGGAAAGCCCAATGGTGGAGACAACGCAGGTGTCGCGGTCGAAGGCCTTGTTCATCTCCTCGTAGACGCGCTGCGGCTTCAGCGGCACCTGGTCGAAATGCGTCTTGCGCAGCATGGTCTTCTTGCGCTCGCGGCATTCCGCCGCCCAGCTCGACCAGTCGCGCAGCTTGCCCGCCGTCTTCCACTCGGTCGCGACGTCGAGGAACAGCTTGAGCGCAGCGCCAGCGTCTGAGACGATGCCGAAATCGGGCGCGAAGACACGCCCGATCTGGGTCGGCTCGATGTCGACATGAACGAACTTGCGCCCCTTCGTATAGGTCTCGACGTTGCCGGTGTGGCGGTTCGCCCAGCGATTGCCGATGCCGAGCACGAAGTCGGAGGCGAGCAGCGTCGCATTGCCGTAGCGGTGCGAGGTTTGCAGACCGCACATGCCCGCCATCAGCTTGTGGTCATCGGGGATCACGCCCCAGCCCATCAGGGTCGGGATGACGGGCACACCGGCGATCTCTGCGAATTCGACCAAAAGGTCCGACGCGTCGGCGTTGATGATGCCGCCGCCGGCCACGATCAGCGGCCGCTCCGCCTCGTTGAGCATGCGAAGCGCCTTCTCGGCCTGCGCCCGCGTCGCGTCCGGGCGGTAGGGCTTCAATGGCTCGTAGGTGTCGGCGTCGAACTCGATCTCGGCAAGTTGCACGTCGATGGGCAGATCGACCAGTACAGGCCCCGGCCGGCCCGAGCGCATGATATGGAACGCCTTCTGCAAGACGAAGGGAACGAGCGCCGGCTCCATGACGGTTACCGCCCACTTCGTCACCGGCGCGGCGATCGCGGCGATATCGACCGCCTGGAAATCCTCCTTGGTCAGCCGCGCCCTCGGTGCCTGGCCGGTGATGCAGAGGATGGGAATAGAATCGGCCGAGGCCGAATAGAGCCCGGTGATCATGTCGGTGCCGGCCGGGCCGGAGGTGCCGAGGCAGACACCGATGTTGCCGGCCTTGGCCCGCGTGTAGCCCTCGGCCATATGCGAGGCGCCCTCGACGTGGCGCGCCAGGATATGGCGGATCGAGCCCCGCGCCTTCAGCGCCGAATAAAGCGGATTGATGGCCGCGCCCGGCACGCCGAAGGCGCAGTCCACGCCTTCCTTCTCCAATATCAACACCGCGGCATCGACGGCACGCATCCTGGCCATGGCAACCTCCATCCTGATTGACCGGATCATAGCTTCCCGCGACCAATTGGAAAGCATTAAATGGAAATTATTTCCATGATACGGAAATAAGCATTTTCAAGTTTTGCCGGAGGAATAGGATGCGATCGGCTTGTCCGCGGCCCCTGGCGATGGTGTAAGGAACATATCTGAAGAGGACCGGATCGAATGGACCAGATAGCGGAACCGCATCGTCCGCGGCGTGGCCGCAAGCCCGGAGAACATGCCGCGCCCGCTTCTGTGCAGGTTCTCGATCGCGCACTCGCCATGCTGGAGATTGTCTCGGTCAGCGACGGCGCGCTGTTGACCGACATCGCCGATGCCGCCGGCATGGCGCTCTCCACCACGCACCGGCTGCTCACCTCGCTCGCCAGCCACGGCATGGTCTCCTCCGATCCCGAAACGGGACAGTGGACGATCGGCGTCAAGGCCTTCGAGATCGGCAATGGCTTCCTGCGCCATCGCAAGCTCGGCATTATCAGCCGCCCTTTCCTCCTGCGACTGATGGAGGAGAGCGGCGAGACCGCCAACCTGGCCATCGAGGACGCAGGCGATGTGGTGTTCCTCTCACAGGTCGAGAGCCACGCGCCGATGCGTGCCTTCTTCCGGCCGGGCCGGCGCGGGCCAATGCATGCCTCCGGCATCGGCAAGGCGATCCTTGCCGCACGCCCGCAGCGGGAGGTCACGGCATTGATCGGCCGTCGCAAACTGGAGCGCTTCACGGAAAAGACGCTCGATACGCAGTCGGCGCTGCAGGCCGATCTCGAAGCCATCCGCGCACGGGGATGGTCCATCGACGACGAAGAGCACACGCTCGGGATGCGTTGCATCGCCGCTCCGGTGTTCAACGAATATGGCGAGGCGATCGCGGGGCTTTCGGTCTCGGGGCCGGCAGTGAGGCTGCCCTATGAACGGGTCGAGGAACTGGGGCCTAAGGTGAGGGACGCCGCCGACGCACTGACGGCGGCGTCTGGCGGGAGAAAGCCGGGGGGGCGGAGCTCAGGCCAGGACTGACCTAGCCGAACCGCTCCCTTGCCAGCCGTGCGCCCGCCCCGAGCGCCTTCAGCTTGCCTTCCGCCACCTGACGCGACAGCGGCGCCAGCCCACAATTGGTGCAGGGCTGGATGCGTTCGGCGTCGGCATGTTGCAGCGCTACCTCGATGACCGCCGCCACTTCCTCCGGCGTCTCGACCTTGTCCGTCGCCACGTCGATCGCGCCGAGGAGGATTTGCTTGTCCGGCAGCAGCGAGATCAGCGCCATCGGCACATGCGAGTTGGCGCATTCAAGGGAAACCCCGCCGATCCGCGAAGCATTGATCGCCGGGAAAATCTGGTCGTACTGGCGCCATTCGGCACCGAGCGACCCCTTCCAGTCGATATTCGCCTTGATGCCGTAGCCGTAGCAGATATGGACGGCGGTGGCGCATTTCAGTCCGCGCGCGGCGCGCTCCAGCGCCGCCACGCCCCATTCGTTGACTTCGTCCATGAAGACATTGAATGCCGGCTCGTCGAATTGGATGACGTCGACGCCAACGGCTTCCAGTTCCAGCGCCTCCTCGTTGAGGATCTCGGCAAACGCCATCGCCATGTCGGCACGGCGGCCGTAATGCGCATCGGCAAGCGTGTCGCAAATCGTCATCGGCCCCGGCAGCGTGAATTTCAGCCCGTTCCTCGCATGCTCGCGGCAGAACGCCGCCTGGTCGCGGTGCACGGGCCCCGAGCGTCGGATCGGCCCGGTGACGGTCGGCACGTCGGCCTCGTAGCGGTTGTTGCGGATGCCCATCCTGGTCATGCGCTGCCAGTCGATGCCTTCGATGCTCTCCAGGAAGCCATGTACGAAATGCCGGCGGAACTGTTCGCCGTCGGAAACCACCGCTATGCCGGCATCCTCCTGATGCTTGATCCACACCAGCGCGGCGTCGCGTTGCGCCTGCGCAAGCGC
>JBQCFA010000469.1:0-4333 GCA_051959695.1 Rhizobiaceae bacterium | reverse complement strand
CATTCGGTCGAAAGCCGAACGATATTCATCAGCGTGCCGAGCGCCGGCGAAGAGATCGAGACGATGTCGCCGACCTTGTGCGTGAAACCTTCGCCGGCTACGTCGCGATCCTCGACCGGCGCGAACAGAGTGCCGAGATAGAGCATGAAACCGTCCGGGTATTGGTGGTGGCCACCAATTGTCTGGCGAACGAGGTCGAGCGGATCCCGGCTGATTTCCTTCATCGAGGAATGGCCGTTCAGCACGAAGCCGTCCTCCCCCTCGACCACAAGTTCGAGCTCCGCCCGGCGCAACTCGCCGATGCCGAAGTCGCCGTCAAAAAGCCGGATGAACGGACCAATGGACGACGAGGCGTTGTTGTCCTTGGCCTTGCCGAGAAGCAACGCCGAGCGGCCTTCCACGTCGCGCAAATTCACGTCGTTGCCGAGCGTCGCGCCCTTCACGCGGCCCTTGCTGTCGACGGCAAGGACGACTTCAGGCTCGGGATTGTTCCAGCGCGAGATTGGATGCAGCCCGACCGAAGCGCCCCAGCCGACCGAGGACATGGGCTGCGCCTTGGAGAAAACCTCTGCGTCCGGGCCGATGCCGACCTCCAGGTACTGCGACCACAGTCCCTCCTCGATCAGCGCGGCCTTGACCTTCGTCGCATCCGCCGAGCCGGGGACCAGACTGCGCAGGCTGTCGCCGATGATGGCGGCGACGCGCTCACGGATCTCCCGCGCCCGTGTCGGGTCGCCGGCAGCGCGCTCCTCGATGACGCGCTCGACCATGGAGCGGGCAAACGTCACGCCGCACGCCTTGACCGCCTGCAGGTCGCAGGGCGCCAGAAGGCGCATCGAACCCTCACCCTTCGGTTCGATGGAAGCGGACGCCACGTCCGCCAAGGCGCCGATATCCTCGCCCCTGGCAGCGCCCACGAGCTCCGCGGGATCGTCGGCTTCGAGAAGATCGCGCATCGTCGCGACCGTGCGGCTGGTGATGTCGAAAAGTCTTCCATCGCGCACCGCCACGACGGCCGGACCACCCAGATCGGCGCGCCAGACGCGCCCGACGAGGCAACCGCCCTCCTCCTCCGGCAAGAGCTTCAACCCGTCCATTCTGTCTTCCTCCATCGCGAGAGATGCCCGGCGCGATGCCGGACGGCTTCCGCCCTTCGTCCGCGCCGTTCTACCAGCGAACGGGCGCCCGTGAATTGTCTTTTCTCGCAATCGCGCCTTTTTCCGCGCGAATTTCCTCAGCGCGGCCGCCGTTTCGAGGCGGAATTTCTGGTCTTGAGGCGGCGTTGTACTATCATGGTGCGCGAGCGATATACACATGTTCACTACAGGGAGAATTCCATGAGCCTTCGTATCAACGACACCGCGCCCGATTTCACCGCCGAATCGACCGATGGCCCCATCCATTTCCATGACTGGATCGGCGACGGCTACGCCGTGCTGTTCAGCCATCCCAAGGACTTCACCCCCATCTGCACGACCGAACTCGGCACCATGGCGGGGCTGAAGGACGAGTTCGCCAAGCGCAACGCCAAGATCATCGGCATTTCCGTCGACCCGGTCGAAAGCCACAACAAATGGAAGTCGGACATCCAGACGGCGACCGGGCACAAGGTCAACTATCCGATGATCGCCGACAAGGATCTCAAGGTCGCCAAGCTCTACGACATGCTGCCTGCCTCGGCCGGCGACAGTTCGGAGGGCCGTACGCCGGCCGACAACCAGACGGTGCGCACCGTGTTTATCGTCGGTCCGGACAAGAAGGTGAAGCTTTCACTCACCTACCCGATGACGACAGGCCGCAACTTCGACGAGATCCTGCGCGCGCTCGACTCCATCCAGCTCACCGCCAAGCACAAGGTGGCGACGCCCGCCAACTGGAAGCCGGGCGAGGACGTGGTCCTGACGGCAGCCGTGTCGGACGAGGAAGGCAACGAGAAGTTCGGCGGCTTCAAGACGGTGCTGCCCTATCTCCGGCTGGCGAAGGCGCCGAAGGACTGAGGTCTCGGAAAGCCGGGGCGGCCGCGCTTCGGTTTACTTTTCGCCGGCGTCGTGACATCGCGAGGGCTGGGCGGCTCGCGTGGCTGCCTGATCTCGCGTGGGGATGAGACGTGCCGAAGGGATTTTTCCGCCACCGCGCGACGCTTGTCTCGCTCGGACTGGCCGCCACGGTGCTGGCGGCCTGGGTGGCGTGGCTGGGCGCGATGCGGACGGGAGAGGGCCGCGCCCGCGCAGCACTCGACAGCCAGCTCGAGGTCCTCAAACGTTCCGTCGAAAGCGAGATCGAGCGCTTCCGCTACCTTCCGGCCGTCGTCGCCCGCGACGGGCGCATCCGCGCGGCGCTGGCGGAGAGTTCGCCGGACAGGGTCTCGGCAGCCGATCGCTACCTGCTCTCGGTCCGCAATGATTCCCAGGCCGACGCGCTCTATGTGATGAAGCCGGACGGCCTTACCATCGCGGCCTCGAACTTCGACCAGCCTTCCAGCTTCGTTGGCGAAAACTACCGCTTCCGGCCCTATTTCCGCGAAGCGCTCGCGACCGGGTCGGGACGCTACTACGCCGTCGGCGTCACCACGGGCCTGCCCGGCTATTTCCTGGCGTCGGTGATCAACGACGGCGATCGCACCATCGGCGTCGCCGTTATCAAGGTCGACATGTCGGCGGTCGAACAGGGCTGGCGTCAGACCGGCACGCTCGCCGCCATCACCGATAGCGACGGCGTCGTCTTCCTTTCGGGCCTGCCAGGCTGGAAGTACCGGCCGCTGCACCCGCTCGGCACGGCGGCACTGGCCGGAATCGCCGCGACACGCAAGTATGACGGCGTCGATCTCGCTGCATCGAAGCCGGTCTTCGCCGAGGAAGAGCCGCTCGGAGACGGCACCGCGAAGATCGGGCACGAGGGTCGGCACCTGCTGCGTTCGGTGCGAATCGAGCCCGACGGCTGGCGATTGTGGGCCGCCGCCAGCCTGGCGCCGATCCGCGCCACCGCCAACCTCATGGCGCTGCTTGCCATGCTCGCGGGGCTGCTGGTGATGGGCGCCGTGCTCTACTGGCGGCAGAGGCGTCACCTGATCCGCGCCAAGCTGGAAGCGCATGACCGGCTGGAGCAGCGGGTCACCGAACGCACGGCCGAACTCAATCGCGAGGTGGAAGAGCGCCGCCGCGCCGAGACTCAGCTTCGCGAGACACAGGCGACGCTCATCCATGCCGCCAAGCTCGCGGCGCTCGGCCGCATGTCCGCAGCGATCGCGCACGAGGTGAGCCAGCCGCTCGCCGCGATGGAGAACACGCTCGCCTCGACGGGCCTGCTCGCCGAGCGTGGCGAAAAGGAGCGCGTCATCGCCAAGGTGGCGACGGCGCGCGAGATCGTCCGGCGCATCCGGCGCACGGTGAAACATCTGAAGTCCTTCGCCCGCAACGAGCCTGGCCGGCGCGAGCCGGTCAACGTCGCCAAGTGCGTCGCGGCGGCGGCCGAACTCGCGGCGCATCGCGCCGAGATGACGGGCGCGACGATCGCGATCACCATGGCCGATGCGGATCCGTACGCGCTGGCGGAAGCAACGCGACTGGAGCAAGTGGTCCTCAACCTTCTCGCCAATGCGCTCGACGCCGTCGGCGGTCGCCCCGATCCGGTCGTCGCGGTCGAGGCATTCACCGAAGGCGATCGGGTCATTCTCTCGGTAAGCGACAATGGCGCGGGCGTCCCGGAGGCGCTCCGCGAACGCATCGCCGAACCCTTCTTCACCACCAAGGAGACCGGCGAAGGCCTCGGTCTCGGCCTCGCCATCTCGCGCGCCATCGTCGCCGAATATGGCGGCACGCTCGATTTCGCCCCGCGCGAAGGCGGAGGCACGCGCTTCACCGTGTCGTTGCCCGCCGCTCCGGCGGCGGCATTGCCGGAAGCCGCCGAATGAGCCGCGGCCGCATCCTGTTCGTGGACGACGAGACCCAACTGAGGGATTCCGCCCGCGAGTGGCTTTCGCTCAGCGGCTTTTCCGTCGAGGCGGCGGCCGACGCGCCGGCGGCGCTTCGGCTGTTGCGGAACGGCGAATTCGAGGCGCTGGTCACCGACATCCGCATGCCGGGCACCGACGGCATGGCGCTTATGCTGGACGCGCGCGAAGCCGATCCCTCGCTCCCGGTCATCCTTTTGACGGGACATGGCGACGTGTCGCTCGCGGTCGAGGCGATGCGGGGCGGCGCCCACGATTTCCTCGAGAAGCCCTACGACGCCGACCATCTCGTCGCCGTCATAGACCGCGCCGTCGCGGCCCGGCGCCTCGATGCCGAAGTGGCGCGCCTACGCGCGCGGCAGGGGGCGGAGGCCGGGATAGAGG
>JBQCFA010000468.1:0-7904 GCA_051959695.1 Rhizobiaceae bacterium | reverse complement strand
CGCGGACGCGGTGATGGCCCCTGAACCGGAACCCGCGGAATACGTGAAGGTGTGCGACGCCTACGGCGCCGGCTTCTTCTACATCCCCGGCACCGAGACCTGCATGTCCATCAACGGATATGTCTGGTTCCAGGTCGGCGCAACGGGTGAAAACGGTGCCACCGACACGCCGGGCTACTACGGCGCCAGGACCTCTTCGGGCCCGTGGAGCAACGACGGCTGGAACACCGGTTCGCGCGTCCGCATTAACTTCGACACCCGTTCGGACACCGAGCTCGGCACGCTGCGCGGCTGGATGCGCCTGCAGGCTGACTTCGACGGCTCCAAGGTCGGCGACGGCGGCGTCGGCATCGACCAGGCATGGGTGCAGCTCGGCGGGCTGGCCATGGGCTACGGCGAAAGCGCGTGGTTCTACCAGTTCAACAACTCGACCGGCAACTACGGCTCCTTCTCCTGGGGCGGCCTCTACTACGGCTACCAGGAGCGCTCGCAGATCCGTTACGAGTTCGGCGGCAAGCAGGGCATCTACGGCTTGATCTCGCTGGAAGACCCGGCGGACGAGTATAGCTACATGCCTGACGTCGTCGGCCGCATCGGCTATGGCGGCACCTGGGGCGATATCCGCCTGACGGCTGCCTACGACCACGACCGCAACGGCACCGGCTTCACCACCGGCAGCTTTAACCCTGTTACTAACACCTACACTCCGCCCACGGCATACGGCACGGACGGCAGTGCGTTCGCTGGATCGCTCGGTGCAGTGATCAACATGCCCTCCATGCCGGGCTCGGCCCTCAAGGTCATCGGCTACTACAACAGCGCCGACAGCAACTACGGTCCGGGCACTCCAATGGCTGGGCTTGGAGCTTTGCCCTTCAGGCTGGGTCAGCCTGAGTGGTCGGTCCTCGCCTCGTTCCTCTACCAGGCGACCCCGAACCTCGGCCTGATCGTGTCCGGCCAGTACTTCGGCGATGCCTACTTCAAGGGCACCAAGGACAAGGCTCCGGATACGTCGGCCTGGGCGGCGGAAGTGTCGGCCGTGTGGACCCCGGTCAAGAACTTCGAGGTTCGTCCGGAAATCGTCTACACGAAGGGCGAGCATCTCGACGGAACTGTGTCGGGCTACCTGCGCTTCACGCGCTACTTCTAAGACCCAGAAGGCCGGCGGGGAAACCCGCCGGCCATTTCCTATAATCGTGACGGGCCGGGTTGTGCTGACAACCTGGCATTGCGGCAGGGGTTGTACTCGGCGTCTTTTTCTGGCTTTTTGCCTATTGGGCAGGCTCGGGGGAGATGAAGGGTATCAGGCAAAAAGGGGATTGGCGTTCGTTCAATCGGAGTTTTCGGCGTTAGCCGGCTGCACCCCGCATGCGCAGTGTTGCCCTGGCCCCGTTCAACGATCAAACTCGATTTATCGAGAATGTAACGATTGGCGAACTCGCAGCGCGCTACTCCGACCTTCTCTGGGAAGAGGGAAGACACAAGGACAACGTGCGGTCCTTCCTCGGCGAGATAGACGAGATCTTTGCCGGCAAGCGGTTCAGCACCTTTGATCAGGCGATGCTCGACAACCTGATCGGAATTTTGCGCCACCGTCACAACAGCAACGCCACCATCAATCGAAAGATGGCCGCGCTGAGCAAGTTGTTACGGAAGGCCTTCAAGATGGGTGACGTCTACGGTCTACCCGAATTCGAACGGCAGAAGGAAGTCCAGGGACGGATAAGGTTCCTGGAATACGATGAGGAAGATCGACTCTTCGCCGCCATCCGCTCCCGTTCCGAAGACTATTACCGCCTCTGCATCTTTCTCGTCGACACCGGGGCCCGGCTCGGCGAGGCCATCGGCCTCAGATGGGGCGACATCCACGACGGCAGGGCGACGTTCTGGCTCACCAAATCAGGCAGAAGCCGATCCGTTCCCCTGACCTGCCGGGCCCAGGCCGCCGTCTCACGGACCAACCGAAGGATCGGCGGTCCCTTTACCGGGATCAGCCAGGCCAGGTTCCGCGGCGCGTGGCACGAGGCCAAGGTCCAGGTGGGCATGGGGCAGGACAAGGAAGTCGTCCCGCATTGCCTTCGCCATACATGCGCTTCCCGGCTGGTTCGAGGCGGCATCGATATCCGCCGCGTGCAGATGTGGCTCGGGCATCAGACCCTGCAGATGACGATGCGCTACGCACATCTCGCGACCCATGACCTCGACGTGTGCGTTCCCGTGCTGGAGCGGAAATAGGTCTGCCGAAGGTTTGCCGCCGGCGAGCCCGCACCCCTGCCCTACAACGTCCCCTCGAGGATCGGCCGGCCGAGCGTAGAGCTGGCATCGCGACCATCGCGATTGCCTGGCGCGACATTGCGTGACGACGGCCGCCGGGGCGCGTGCATTTGCGCACCCGCCTATATCGCGGGCAGTATGCACAAAATACCGCCTGCTGTTTGAACGTTATTTCATCGGTGCCACTATTTCAGGCAAAACTCCGTCACTTGTTTGCTACACACGGGCTTCCACAAATACATCTGACAATCTTCTTTATTGAAGCCGGTCAAGCAAATCGCGAATGCTGCGCAAGGAGGATGATACAGGCCGCCATGACCGGGTCGGAGGCTCGTCTTGGCGGGGGACAGAAAATGGGCCTTGAGCGGAGAACCCTGAAATGAAATTGAAGAGCGTGACCCTTGGCGCCGTCGCGATGCTGGGGATGACGGCAACGGCGCGCGCCGCTGACGCGGTGATGGCGCCGGAGCCGGAAGCGGCGGAATATGTGAAGGTCTGCGACGCCTTCGGCTCCGGATATTTCTACATCCCCGGTTCGGACACCTGCCTTTCCATCAACGGCTATGTCTGGTTCGAAGTGGGTGCAACGAACGACCGTGGCGTATTGGCGGGCGACACGTCCAACTACAATCTCTTTGCGCCGGGCGGCTGGGTCGCGGACAGCCGCGTGCGCATCAATTTCGACCTCCGCTCGCAGACCGAATACGGCCTGTTCAAGGGACAGGTTCGCCTGCAGGCTGATTGGGATCCTTACAAGACCTCGACTTCCCTGTCGAACGGCGACGGCGCGGTGGGCGTCGACCAGGCCTGGTTCAGCCTGGGCGGACTGTTGATGGGCTATACGGAGTCGGCCTGGGCCGCTGACGACAACAATGCGATCTCCAGCTACGGCTCCCATTCCTGGAACGGAATGTGGTACGGCTATCAGGAACGCGGCCTCATCCAGTACAATTTCGGTGGAACCAAGGGCCTCTTCGGCACGATCTCGCTCGAAGACGACAACCGCAGCTACAGCTACGTCCCCGACATCGTCGGCATCCTGGGCTATCAGGATGCCTGGGGCGCCGTCTGGGCGAAGGGGGGTTACGATCACAAGATCGGCACCACGGACGAGAGCGGCTACGGCGTCGAGGTCGGCACGCAGATCAACATGCCCAATATGCCCGGCTCTTCGTTGCGCCTGCTCGGCTATTATGCCGACAGCGACAACGACTACGGCACCCAGGGGCCGACCTACGGTTTCGGGGGCCTCGGCAACGCCGAATGGTCGGCGCTCGCCTCCTATTACCAGCAGTTCAACGAGAAATTCGGCGGATCGGTGGCGTTCCAGTATTTCAACGGCTTCTACGAGCCCTTCTCGAAGGTCAAGCGTACGACGAACAAGAACGGCTACAGCGCCGAGATCTCGCTCGTATGGGTGCCGGTCAAGAACTTCGAAGTACGCACGGAAATCCAGTACGACAAGGTCGACGATCTGGACGGGTCGACTTCAGGCTACCTGCGTTTCACCCGCTTCTTCTGATCCTGGCATATTCTACTCCAGTCAGGCTCGACCCGGCCTCCAGGCCGGGTCTTTTTTTGCGCGTGAAGACGCGATTGCCCGAAAGAGGCTTTCCGGCTAGGGGACACCGCATCCCTTTCGACGGAAGTCCGCCATGTTCGATCGCCCACACCTGACACCGCTTGCCCAGTCGTTGCCGGCAACGGTTCCCTTTGTAGGCCCGGAAGCGCAGGAAAGGCAGCGCGGGCGGCCGTTCCGCGCCCGCATCGGTGCCAACGAGAACGGCTTCGGGGCCTCGCCCAACGTGGCGCGGCGCATGGCCGAAGTCGCGGGCGAGATGTGGAAATATTGCGATCCGGAGAACCACGATCTGAAGGTCGCGCTGGCGGCGCATCACGGCGTCGGGCCGGAGAATATCGTAGTTGGCGAAGGCATCGACGGACTGCTCGGGCTCGTCGTGCGGCTGATGATCGAGCCGGGCATGCCGGTCGTCACTTCGCTCGGCGCCTACCCGACGTTCAACTATCACGTGGCCGGTTTCGGCGGACGCCTCGTCGCCGTACCCTACGTGGCTGACCGCGAGGATCTGCAGTCGCTTCTCGACGCGGTGAGGCGGGAGAATGCGCCGCTCGTCTATCTCGCCAATCCCGACAATCCGATGGGAAGCTGGTGGGAAGCAGACGAGATCGTACGCTTCATCGAGGCGCTGCCCGAGACCACGCTATTGGTCCTGGACGAAGCCTATGGCGAGATGGCGCCCGCCTCCGCCCTGCCCCCGCTCGACACGAGCAGGCCGAACGTGCTGCGCACGCGCACCTTCTCAAAGGCATATGGGCTCGCCGGCATGCGCTGCGGCTACGCCATCGGCGAGGTGGAAACCGTCCGCGCCTTCGACAAGGTGCGCAACCATTTCGGCATGAGCCGGATGACGCAGGAAGCCTGCCTCGCGGCGCTTGGCGACCAGGCCTATCTGTGCGCCACGCTGGCGAAGATCGCCGATTGCCGTATACGCATAGCCGGCATCGCTCGGGACAACGGGCTCGTCTCCCTTGCCTCGGCCACGAATTTCATTTCGATCGATTGCGGCGGCGACGGCGCCCATGCGCTGAAGGTCATGAACGCGCTGATCGCGCGCGACGTCTTCGTCAGGAAATCGATGGCCCCCGTTCTCGATCGCGCCATACGGGTAAGCTGCGGGCCCGAGGAAGAGATCGCCGTCTTCGCCGAGGAATTTCCCGATGCGCTTGCCGAGGCGCGAGGGGATTGAAGCTTCTTCCGCCTCATTTTGCCGAGGCAATCCTGGCAACATGGTCGGATATTGTCCGCGTCAGCCGGTTGGGATCGAGCTTGTCGCCGGTCCTCAGGTAGAAAGCGGGAATGCCCGCGAACGCCTCGGCGAGGATGGCGCCGACTCGACGCTCTATTTCCTCCGGCGGTGGAAATAGAGCGATGCCTGCCGCCCGGCATTCCCGATGCAAGGAGGAATAGGGCTCGATCTCGGCCAGCACGATGGCCGCCATCCGGCGGGCAATCTCGTCCGTATCGGCTGGCAAAAGCTCCAGGTCGCGCGGACCGCCGTTCTCGAGAAACAAGATGTCGGTCAGCTTTGCGGTTTCCGCCATGTCATCAAGGAAGGCACGTGCGCCGATCCGTCGGCGCACGCCTTTCGGTCCCTTGGATTTCAGCCGGCATTCCCAGGCCAGACGGTCGACCGGCCCCAGGTTCCGTAACAGTCTCTCAGCCAACCGGGGCTGCCCGCCGATGTTGTATCCGTAGATCTGTATTCGCTTCGGCGTGCGATAAAGCCGTCCAGCGGTGTCAACAAGCCCAAGGTCGTCGCTGAGATAGGCCCAGCCCTCCTCCAGGCAGAGCTTCAGCAGCGAAGTCGTCTTTCCGGCTCCGCCCCAGCCCATGATGGCAACGCCCCTTCCGCCCTTCGTCAAGGTCCCGGCATGGATGAAGCTCGCGCCGCGCTCCAGAAGGTGAAGCTCGGTGACCCAATCGAAAATATCGTAGAGGAATATCTTTGCCTGCAGTTCGGGAGGGGACAGATAGTTCCAGTCGAGAATGCGTCGCACTGCATGACCGACCGGCCTGGTGACGGCGTCCGAGGCGATATCGACGACGGTCATGCCGTTGTCCGCCTGCTCGACGCCATAGAAGAGTCCTGCCCGCAGAAAACGCGGACCCGCGTCCGAGATCGCGACGGAACCGACAGTGCGGCAAGGCGCATGCCGCGCCGCACGCGAAAAGCGGAATTCGATATCGGCCGGCGACGTGGACGGCTCGAGAGCTTCCACTATTTCGGCCCTGACGGCTTCGTAGACGGGCCCCTCCCCCGCTATCGCGATCGTCAGCGGCCCCATAGCCACTTTCGTCGTTTCAGCTCCTCCTCCCCAGAGCCTGCCGGGATCGGCGCACGGCGCTGCACCGCACGGGACCGCGAGCATGAATTGCAGCATGGCATCATGGTGGCGAAGCGAGAGCCTTGCCACCCGAGGTAGAGGAACACGGCGGATCGATCGTGGCAAGGTCCGCCACGATGCAACGAAGCAGTCGGGCCGGGGCCGAACTACAGATCGAGTTCCCAGTTCTGGCCCACGAGATCCTTGCCGAAGCTGTGATGCTTCTCCTCCTCGACGAGGACGAAGCCGGCTTTCTGGTAGATCTTGCGAGCGGCGACCAGAATGTCGTTCGTCCAAAGGACGAGCTTCGTGTACCCGTAGTCGCGTGCCGTCCGGATACACTCTTCGACCAACCGTGTTCCGACACCGAGGCCGCGTGCCGAAGGGTCCACGTAAAGGAGGCGCAACTTGGCGGTTTCGGCGTCCTTGCGGACGAGGAAGACCGAGCCGACAACGGTTCCGCGATGCTCGGCGACCCAGCAATATTCCTTCCCCGGCTTGAAGTCGCGGACGAAGTCCGAGCAGATGCCGGCGATCAGGCCCTCGTAGCCGATATCCCAACCATATTCCTCGGCGTAGAGAACCGCCTGGCGGTGAACGATCCAGCCCATGTCGCCGATGCGGTGCGGGCGGACCACTATCTCCCCGCTCGACTTTCCCTGCGGACCGAGCGCCTTTTCTATGTCGGCCATGGCCTCGGTCAGCCGACGTCGCGGCTCCCTGCCGAGCGGTGCGAGCATGCGGCCGATGTCGATATCGGCCTTTGCCCACAAATCCTTCATGACGTCGTTGCCCTTTCCCGTAAGCTTCAGCCGACGACGGCGACGATCGCCGTCGTCCGGCTCGGCGACAAGGAGACCGGCAGTGGCGAACCTCTTCAGAATGCGGGCGAGATAGGCCGGATCGAGCGCCAATTCGCGGGCGATATCGACGGCGAACCGCGACGGACCGTGCGCCAGCTCGAAAAGGATGCGGGCTTCCACGAGCGTGAAGGCGCTCTGTGTCAGGGTTTCATTGAGAAAGCCTGCCGTGCGCGTGTAGAAGCGATTGAAGCGGCGGACATCGGCTATTTGCGCGGCGAGAATCTCATCCATGGCACCCTCCATCGACCATCCGGGGAAGATACTTTTTTAGTTGACGATGTCCAGTATCTTATTGGACTTTGTCCATTACTTTTGCCATGCAGTGCCCTTGGGCCAATCCGACGTTGTAGCTGAACTACCTGGCGTTGCGTTTGAGACTTAACGCAACGTTAGGGACACTGTTCTAGGTTGATTGAAGTAGGGTTGGGATTTCCGCCTCCGCGCGGGCGCGAAGGCATTTTCGGGTGGGATCGGCGCCTCCGGCGCCGCAGGGGGCAAGAGACCGCATGCAGCCGTCGGAAGCGCCGGGCCCGCGCCCGCTCGACATTGCCAGCAAGATTGCGCTGACGCTGCGCCAGATGGGCATTCCGGGGCTGCCGCGGAACTATGAATTGTTCTACGAAGCCTATACTGGCACCAACCAGGAGCTGATCGCCGACATCGTCGATCTCGGCGCCATGGCCACGCAGGAAAAGCTCGACGTCATTGGCGCCAGGCACCTCGGGCGGGGTCAGGGCGAAGAGGTCGTCGAAAACGCCCGCAGCGAGATATCCGGCAAGATCGACGAGGTCATGCTGCTGCTGCTCAAGGAGCGCAAATCCCTGGAAAGCTACGGCAAGTTCCTGAACGAGACCTCTTCCG
>JBQCFA010000467.1:0-3472 GCA_051959695.1 Rhizobiaceae bacterium | reverse complement strand
GATTCGATGACCGTCATGACGCCGGAAAGCGTGCCGCCGACGATGATAACGGCCGTCAGCATGGCGGGGACCGACGCGGCGAAGCTGACCAGGAGCGTGCGCCAGCCCGGAAACTTCTCCGCCGGGTAGCCGCGGCGCACCGCCACCAGATAGGCCGCCACCGCCAGGCAGAGGCACATGACGACGCCCGGGACGATGCCGCCCATGAAGAGCCGCGATACGGAGATGCTGCCGCCGGCCGCCACCACGTAGAGGATGATGTTGTGACTGGGCGGCACGACGACGCCGGCGACGGACGAGGTCACCGTGACGTTCACCGCATAGTCGGCATCGTAGCCCTTCTCCTTCATCACCGGCATGAGGATGGCGCCGAGCGCCGACGTGTCGGCAACCGCCGAACCCGAAATGCCGCCGAACAGCATGGAGGAGCCGATGTCGACGAGGCCAAGCCCGCCGCGCACGCTGCCTACAGCCGAGGCGACGAAGCGCACAAGCCGGTGCGCGGCGCCGCCATGCAGCATCAGTTCACCGGCGAAGATGAAGAAGGGGATCGCCAGCAGCGCATAGGCCGATATGCCGGCTACGATGCGCTGGAAGGCGACGAAAAGCGGTATGCCCTCGTAGACGAAGGCGCCCGCGGCGGCGATGCCGAGCGCGAAGGCCACCGGGGCGCCGACGATCAGCGTCAGGAAGAACAACCCGAAGAGAATGGCCAATCCCATGCGGGCCTACTCCCCTTCCCGTCCGCTGCGGGTCATCCGCTCGACGATGTTGGCCCCGGCGAAGAGAACCATCAGGGCGCCGCAAATGCCGAGGGGCAGTACCCGCCAGGCCTCGGGCACCTCGATCATCGGGATCAGGCGGTCGGTGTTGTCGAGAAAGAGCGCGTAGCCCTGCCAGGCCATGCATGCGCCGAAGGCGACGATGAACAGGTCGGAGAGATAGCGCATGACCTGGCGGGGAAGAACCGGCAGGCTCTCGCGGATGAAATCGATGCTGAGATGGGTGTTGCGGCGGATGCCGACCGCGGCGCCGAGGAAGGTGATGTAGGAAACGAGCAGGAGCGAAAGCTGCTCGACCCAGGTCGGCGTGTCGTTCAATACATAGCGCCCGTAGACGAGCCAGCCGAAGGCCACGACGATGACGACGAGCGCGATGCCGGCTACCAGCATGCAGATCCAGGCAATGCCGTCCAGCACGCGGTCGACGGCCGTCGCCGGCCTTTGCGGCCGCTGCGCCAGTTCCCCCGTTTCATCATGGACATTGACCAAGACGGCCGCTCCTCGGCGAAGTTTCCGTATGAAGAGCCCCCGTCCGCATCGCTGCGTCCGGGGGCCGGGGCACGGTATCCAGCCTATTTGGTGGCCCGGATTTCCTCCACGACCTTCTTGAGATCCGGATACTTGTTGTAGAACTTGTCGTAGACGGGCTTCATCGCATCCTGGAACGGCTTGAGGTCCTTGATCTCGTTGACCTTGGCTCCGCCCTTGATGGCGTCCTCCTTGGCCTTGTCGGAGGCCTTCGCCCACAAGCCCCGCTGTTCCGTCTGCGCGTCGATGGCCGCCTCGCGGACGATATCCTGGGTCTTCTTGTCGAGCGCGTCCCAGCTCTTCTTGGCCACGCACAGACATTCCGGAATGATCAGATGGTCGGTCGTCGAATAGTACTTGGCGACCTTGTAGAGATTGAACTCCGTATAGGAGGGATAGTTGTTCTCGGCGCCGTCGAGCACGCCGGTCGTCAGGGACTGGTAGATCGATCCCATCGGCATTGGGGTCGCATTGCCCCCCATCGCACCGATCATGTCGACATAGAGCTGGTTGTCCATCACCCGTATCTTCAGGCCCTTGACGTCGGCCGGCTTCTCGATCGGATGCTTGTCGTTGAACATCGAGCGGGCGCCGGAATCGAACCAGGAAAGGACGACGAGCCCCTTCTTCTCGATCGCGTCGGCGAATTCCTTGCCGATAGGGCCATCCATGACATGATGCATCTGCTCTTCGCCGGCGAAGACGAAAGGCAGCGACAGCACGTTGGTGATCGGAACGACCGGGCCCATCGGGCCGAGATTGAAGTTGCCGAAATCGAGGGCGCCGTTGCGGGTCTGCTCGATCGCATCCGGCTGGTCACCGAGCACGGCGTTGTTGTAGACCTTGAGCGTCAGTTCGCCCTTCGTCTTTTCGCCTACGGCCTTGGCGAAATCCTCCAAGGCGACGGTATTGGCGTAGCCGGGAGCATGGATGTTCCAGCCGCGCCAGTTCTTGGCAAAGGCCGGAGAGGTCGCCGCGGTACAGAGCATGGCGGCCGCCACGGCGGTGGTGCGCAGGAGCGATTTGGCGTCTATCATGAATTCCTCCCTTAAATCCGAATTATCGGTTATCTTGTCATATCTCAAGATCGATGTCATCATACAATTAGCGGACAGGCCGTCAATGATTTTTCCGGCGGCAGACGGCAGGCGGCGCGGCCGTCGCACGGGCGAGCAAGACGGGCTGGAGACATGATGTGAGCGACGCCAAAGCGGATCAGGATGTTCCCGGCCAAGGGAGCGCGCCAGCCAGGACGCCCGCACGCAGGAACCTCGTCGGCATGGTGAGCGAGGGATTGCGCCGGCAGATCCTAGGCGGCGAGCTTCGCCCAGGCGACAAGCTGCCGAGCGAAGCCGGCCTCACGCGGCAGTTCGATGTCAGCCGAACCGTGATCCGCGAGGCGGTCGCCTCGTTGCGCGCCGACGGTCTCGTCGAGGCCCGCCACGGGGTCGGCGTGTTCGTCCTGAGCAACCAGCCGACGGCCGGGCATGGCTTTCAAAGCTTCGAGACGGCGCGGATTTCCTCAATGATCGAAGCGCTTGAACTAAGGACCGCCGTGGAGATCGAGGCGGCGGGACTTGCCGCGATGCGCCGCTCTCCGGCACAGGAAGAGGTCATCCACGAACGCTATGACGACATCGCCGCGCGGATAGCGGCGGGACAGCCGACCATGGAGGCAGATTTCGCCTTCCATCTGGCGATCGCCGACGCCACCAACAATCCGCGCTTCCGCGAATTCCTCGAGGTGATGGGGCGCAACGCGATTCCCCGCGCCTCGCTCCAGCATGGCGACGCAGAGCACACGCCGGGGGATTATCTCAAACAGATCCAGGCCGAACACAGGCACATCGCGGACGCCATCTCGGCGCGTGATACCGAGGCGGCGCGCGAGGGCATCCGCACGCATCTGCAGGGCAGCCTGCTGCGCTATCGCCAGCTTATCCGGCGCAGCTAACTCCGCAGCTTGTCATATCTCTCATTGACAGAGATATGATGCCTACTATGATCGCTCTCGACCCCGGTTGTCGAGGCAAGGATCGTAGCAGCGTGATGGACCCACAAGAACTGAAGGGGGCGCTTGGCGCCGGACTGCTCTCCTTTCCGGTGACGCCCTTCGGCAGAGACGGCGCCTTCAACGGCAAGGCCTATGCCGAGCATGTCGG
>JBQCFA010000466.1:0-26233 GCA_051959695.1 Rhizobiaceae bacterium | reverse complement strand
GTTGTAGCGGCCGATCTCGCGATAGCCGAGCTTGCGGTAGAGCGCCTGCGCCTCGGTGAGAGATTTGTTGGTGTCCAGCCGCACGGCGGAAAATCCCATTTCCGCCGCGTGTTGCTCGAGCTGCCGCATGATCCGGCCGGCGACACCGAGGCCGCGTGCCGAAGGGGCGGTCCAGACCCTCTTGATCTCGCCCATCTCCCCATCGAGGGTCTTCAGGCCGCCGCAGCCAACCGGCTCGCCGTCGATCCGCGCCACGACGAAAGTGCCGGAAGGCGGCAGGAGGTCGGCGCTGTCGGTTGGATCGCCCGTTGCGACATCGAAGCCGCCCTCGAAGCGCCGCGCCAACTCGGCGAAATATTGCTCGCGGCACCAGCGTCCTTCAGCCCGTCGCGGCGATTCCTCGGCGATCGTCACGAACGACGTGCGGATGAGGCGTTCCACCTCCGCCATGGCCGCGACGAGCCGCTCGCGCTGCCCGTCCCCGAGCGGCGACAGCATCGATTGAGCGAGCCTGGCGGAACGGGAATCGTAGGCCGCGAACTCCTTGCGACCTTTGGCGGTCACCATCACCTGCCGCGCACGGCCATCGCCGGCCTTGCGCCGAACCTCGATGACCTCCTGTGCCTCGAGCGAACGCAGGAGCCGGCTCATATAGCCTGAATCGAGCCCGAGCTTCGCCCGCAACCTGCCGAGATCCATGCCGCCGGCGGCCCCGACCTCGAAGATCAGCCGCGCCTCGCCGAGCGGCCGCCCGCGAGACAGGTAGTCGTCCCTCAGCACGCCGATGCGGCGCGTCACCAGCCGGTTGAAACGGCGGACTTGCTCGACCTGATCTTCGTCCATTATCTGACTTTAGTCAGATAATTTCATTTCCGCAATACCGCGCTGCGCCCTACGCGATCCAGCTGCTACCCCCGGCCGACATACGGCATCTTGGTCGCCATGACGGTCATGAAGAGTACGTTGGCGTCGAGCGGCAGGCTGGCCATGTGCAGCACCGCGTCGGCGACGTGCCGTACGTCCATCGTCGCCTCGGCGGCAATCGTGCCGTTCGCCTGCGGCACGCCCTTGGTCATCGGCGCGGCCATCTCGGTCAGCGCGTTGCCGATGTCGATCTGCCCGCAGGCGATATCGTAGGGCCGGCCGTCGAGCGCCAGCGTCTTTGTCAGCCCGGTGATGGCGTGCTTGGTGGCCGTATAGGGGACGGAACCCGGACGCGGCGTGTAGGCGGAAACCGAGCCGTTGTTGATAATGCGCCCGCCCTGCGGCGACTGGCGCCGCATCATGCCGAAGGCGGCGCGGGCGCAGAGGAACGAGCCGGTCAGGTTCACGCCGACGACATCGTTCCACACCTCGACCGGGATCTCGTCGATCATGGTCGATTTATAGCTCATGCCGGCATTGTTGAAGAGGAGGTCGAGGCGTCCGAAACGCTCCTTCACCTCTGTGAAAAGCGCATCCACCTCGGCTGCGTCGGAAATGTCGCAGGGAATGGCGACTGCCCTTCCCGGCTGTCCGGTCGCGGTGACGGCCACATCGAGTGGCCCGCGCCGCCGGCCGACGAATACCGTGGTCCAGCCGGCGCCGACCAGCGCCGCGGCGGTAGCCCGTCCCACGCCCGTCCCTGCCCCGGTTACGATCGCTATCCTGGTGTCCGACATGGCGGCCTCCTCCTTGCGAGTGGAATGAATTTAACATTCGATACCCGCATGATGCCGGCCTCCAGATCGAATGTTAAATTTAAAAATTCCACTAGAATCATAAACTTGCTAGTGGTTCTCTTGTTTCCAACTTGCCTGGTGGCCGATACAAATCGGATGCAAATGTTGGAAACGAACCACTAGAGGTTCCAGATGCCAGATGGAAGGAAGATCGGCAAGGCGCGCCGGGCGCGTTCGATCGGGCATTAAAAAAGGGCGGCCAGTGCGACCGCCCTGATCAGGACCGGTCTTGGGAGGAGGAAAGCCGATCCGACTAAGATTCAGGATAGGATAGCTCGGTTAAACAGCGGTTAACGCCGAGCTCATCCATTTTCCGCCGATCATCCGACCATTGGCAGGAAAGGTTGGCCGGCCAGTGCCTGGAAGTACAGGAAGGCGACGAACCCCGTATAAGCTGCCGAAAACAGCCAGACCGGCCAGCGGGTGGCGGAGCCGAAAATATAGACCGACGCCACCCCGAAAAGCGGGATGAAATGCATGGCATGGGTGGCGAAGAGATGCGCCACCCGCAGGTCGCCGCCGTCGCGCGACCAGCCCGTCAGCGCCATGCCGCCGGCGTCGGAATGCGCCCCTCCGATCCAGTGGCTGCCGGAGGCGCTGAGCGTACCGGCGACGATCATGGTCAAGGCGAAGGTCAGCACCAGGCCGATCACCGCCGAATCGCGGATGGCGGGTGCCACGTTCAGGGCGCGGTTGCGCATGATGAGGATGCCGAGCAGCCCGGAAAAGGCTACCATCAGCGTCGCACCCATGCCCATCGCCGCGTAGAGCGCGATATGCAGCGCATCCGAATGATTGTAGTGCGACGCTTGGGCGAGCGAGGCCTGGAAGGCGATATAGGCGATCTCGAAAAGGGCAGCGGCCGCGACGATCCGCACCGCGCCTTCGAACCACCAGGTCCGCCGGTCTCGATTGCTCGTCCAGCCGGCGAAAAAGGCAATCGTCAACATGTAGAGCAAAATCGCGGTCGCGAACTTGATCGGCTTGATCCAGACGTCGATGCCGTTGAAGAGTCGGGGATCCATCACTCCGGCGAAGGCCATCGGAACAATGGCAAGGCCGACCAGGATCCCCGTTCCGGCGAGAACCGGCTGGCGCCGGCCGATTTCCCCGATCCACCAGATCGGATCGAGACGGAGCGTCCTGGGCGAAGGAGCCGGAAGCGACTTGGCAAGCGCGTTCATGATGTTGCTCCCTTGAGCGAGGGGACCGATTTCGCCGCGACGACGGCGTTGAAGAGGAGGAAGCCGGCGGGGCCGAACAGGAAGGTGAGGACGAAGCAGGGAACCACTGCCCAGAAGACGATGCCGGCTTCCCGGGCGCTTCGCACGATCCAGGCCCCGACGAAGAGATCGAAGGCGAGATAGTGGATCCAGCCGGCGAGCAGCAATTCGCGGCTCTGGAAAAGCTGGCTCACATGATCGAGGCTGTCGAAGCCGCCGCGCCCGCTCGACCAGAACGCCAGGATCAGCCCGCTATAGGCGACGGCAAGCAGGAGCGGGATCGCCACGCCGGAGACCGCCTGCGCCAGCCGCGGCGCTAACGCGCCGGCAAGCAGCGCCAGCCAGCCCGCGAGCGCCACCGAATTCGCGATCCGGAAAACTACCTCTGTATCCATGCCTCCTCCTTTTCCATCGCTATCTTGACACCGTCAGGATCAAACCATGCATCCTTATCTTTACGCTGTCAAGATAGAATTTGACATCGTCAAGATTAGGCGGCATATGCCACATGGATCGATAACGCCTTGTTGGCGGATGGCGGCAGATGAGCGGAACCGGAAAGACGAGGCCCACCTACCACCACGGCGATCTGCGCGGGGCGCTGCTCGCCGCCGCGGAAGAGGAACTGAAGGAAAAGGGCGTCGAGGGTTTCACCCTGCGTGGTTGCGCCAAGCGCGCCGGCGTCTCGCACGCCGCTCCCGCGCACCATTTCGCCGATGCCGACGCGCTTTTAACGGCACTGGCGGCAATTGGCTTCTCGCGCTTTACCGAGGCGATGGTGGCCCGCCGCTCGGCGGCCACGGGCGATCCTCGGGAGAGGCTGATCGCGATCGGCCTCGGCTACATAGACTTCGCGACGGCCGAGCCGGCGCTTTTCCGCCTCATGTTCGCATCGGACCGTCCCGACTTCGACGACGCCGAACTGCACCGCGTCGCCTCGTCGTCGTTCGGAACGCTGGTCGAAGGCGTGGCGGCCGCCCGCGGCGGCGGCCCTGTTGGAGATGCAGCTTCCATGATCGACGTCGCCGCCGCCTGGTCGATGGTGCACGGCATCGCCGGTCTCGTCCTGGCCGGCCAGATGAAATTCCTGGACGAAGCGGGACTCGCCGGAGACCTCGAAGGGGTCTACCGCAATCTCGTCGAACGCGTCGTCCCGCGGACGCCTTGATCGTCACCCGCAGAAGGGCGGCCTGCGGCGACTCTCCTCCTGCACGAAACGGACGACCTCGCCGAGCGTCGGCGCGAACTGGCGAAGCGGCGCGGCCAGCGATCCGACCAGGAGAAGGTGCCCGACCCGGCGGTAGTCGGAAACCTCCACCCGGTTTCCCCCGCGTTCGAGCGCATCGGCCAGGTCGCGCGTGTTTTTCGGGTCGACGACGAGGTCGGATTGTCCCGCGATCAGGAGCGATGGTGGATGTTTGCCCGATGCGAAATTAAGCGGAAGCGCCGCCTCGCGAACGTCCTCGGGAAATATCCTGCGATATTTCTCCTTGCGCAGCGGCAGCGTGGCATAGGGCCCGGCAAGGCCGATGAATCCCGATATCCTCCGGCAGACGTCGACGCCCTCGCCCTTCAGGTAGTGCGGATCGAGCGTCAGCAGCGCGCCGATATGGGCGCCTGCCGAATGTCCCATGACGAAAAGCGGATGGCTCGCACCGACATCGCGTGATACCGCCGCCAGCGCTTTCGCCTCGTCCTCGACGAATGCCGGAAAGACGACCCTTGGATACGTCCGGTAGTCGGCGATCGCGGCGATCAGGCCGCGCCGGGCAAGGGCGTCGCCCACGAAAGCGTAGTCCTTGCGGTCGCCGCTATGCCAGCTTCCGCCATAGACGAAGAAGACGACCGGAGTGCCGGGACCTGCCTTCTCCGGGCTGTAGAGATCGTATTTCTGCCTCGCCAGCGAACCGTAGGCGACGCCATGGCGCACGGTGACGCCCTCGTCGGGCTGCAGCACGTTGACGATCCGTCCGCCCGCGGAACAGGCCGCCAACAACGCCATGGCGAAGAAAAACACGAGGAAACGAAGGGGAATCACCAGGAAAACTCCGAATCCGGAATTGGTCCGAAGGCGGGAACGGGCAGCACCAAGCAGCGGAACGCGGCGCTATTGCGGCGGTCTCGCCCTGACATGCCGGGCGACGCGGCGTTCCACCGATACCGCCTTCAGAAGCGCTACGACCCGCGCTCCCGGCGCAAGCTCCATTTCGTCGGCCGACTTGCGCGTGATGCGGGCCCTGAGCCGCTGCCCGCCGAGCTTCAGCGCCACTTCGACATAGGCCTGGCCGGCTGTCGCGATTTCCTCGACGACGCAGGGAAGCTGGTTGCGGATGGAATGGCCGGTCTGTGCCTGCCTTGCGAGGGCGACATCGCGCGCGCGGATGCGCAGCCGCACGGTCTCGCCCGCGGAAAACCCCTCCCCCACAAGCTCAAGCGTCGCGCCGCCGGCGTCGATCAGGGCTACGCCATATCGGGGATCCACCTCGCTGACGTTTCCCTCGACCAGTGCCCCCGCCTCCTGCCGCCCGAGCGTATCCCCAAGGTCGAGGCGGCCGAATATCTCCACCGCCGGCCCTGCCGCGATCGTCTTGCCCTGTTCCAGCACCACCACGGTGTCGGCGAGCCGCGCCACCTCGTCGATCTCATGGCTGACATACACGATCGGAATCCGTGTCTCGTCCCTGATGGTCTCGATATAGGGAAGGATATCGAGCCGCCGCGCCCGGTCGAGCGAGGAGAGCGGCTCGTCCATCAGAAGGATCGCCGGATCGGAAAGCAGAGCGCGTCCGATCGCGACGCGCTGGCGCTCGCCGCCGGAGAGCGTCGACGGCGAACGATCAAGATGCGCCTCGAGCCCGAGCAGGGCGACGACCTCGTCGAAAGCCCGCGTCGCCTTTCGTTTTCCCGCCCAGCGGGCGTATGTCAGGTTTCGGCGCACGGAAAGATGCGGAAAAAGCCGGCCATCCTGAAAGACGAAGCCGATCTGGCGGCGCTGCGGCGGCAGGTCGACGCCGTTCGCCCGGTCGAAAAGAACTCTCCCGTCGGCGATGATGCGACCGTCGTCCGGGCGTGTCATGCCGGCGATCATCTTGAGGATGGTCGTCTTGCCCGCGCCCGAAGGACCGAACAGCGCGGTGACGCCGGGCTCGGCCTGGAAATCCGCCTTCAGCGAGAAATCGCCGGCCCGCCCGGTGACGAAGACGTCGAGGACACCCATCACCTGTGCTTTCGCGCGAGCCGCCAGGCCAGCCATTCCGAAGCGACGATCGCCACGACCGACAGAACGATCGACAGGAGAATCAGCTTCAATGCGTCGGCGTCGCCTGTCGGGCTCTGCAGCAGCGAATAGATCGCCAGCGACATGGTCTGCGTCTCGCCGGGAATATTGGCAACGAAGGTGATGGTCGCGCCGAACTCGCCGATGGCGCGGGCGAAGGCGAGGATGGCGCCTGCGATCACCCCCGGCAGTGCAAGCGGCAAGAGAACGGTGAGGAACGTCATCGACCGCGAAGCGCCGAGCGTGCGGGCTGCGTCTTCCAGGCCGGGATCGGCCGCTTCGATGGAAAGCTGGATCGGCCTGACCATGAGGGGAAAGGACATGACGGCGGCCGCGAGCGCCGCGCCCGTCCAGCGGAAGGCGAAGACGACGCCGAGGTAATGTTCCATCAGGCTGCCGACCGGTCCGTATTTACCGAACAGAAGCAACAGCCCGTAGCCCGTCACGACCGGCGGCAGCACCAGCGGCAGCGTGATGACCGCCTGCAAGATGCTCTTGCCGCGGAAGCGGCCGCGCGCCAGGACCCACGCGACCGCGAAGGCCGGAACGATGCCGAAGATGATCGCCGTCAGCGCGACCTTCGCCGAAAGCGCGACGATCGCGGCGTCGCCTTCTCCCAATGCGTGCCCCCTATTTCTTCGCCGGCGCGAAGCCGAAGGCGACGAAGTTCTTCTGCCCCGCCTCGCTGGAAAGGAAATCCAGAAACTTCACCACGCCGTCATTGCCGTTAACCGTCTCCGCCGCCGGATAGACGATCGGATCATGGCTGTCTTCCGGAAAAGTATAGGCCGTCGCCAGTTCCGGCGCGGCGAAGCGATCGGAACCGTAGACGATCGCGGCGTCGGTAGCGCCCTTGCGTACATATTCGAGCGCCACGCGGACATTCTCTCCGAATACGGCGTTCTTCTCGACCTTGTCCCAGAGCTTCAGGTGCTGCAGAGCCGCCTGTCCGTAGCGCCCCGCGGGCACGCCCTTCGGGTCGCCCATGGCGAACTTGCCCTTGCCGAGGATGGCCTCTGCATCGGCCACGGGCTTGGTATCGGGCGCCGCGGCAATCACCAGATCGTTGCGCGCGATGAGGCGGATCGTGTCCGTCTTCACCAGCTTGTGGCTGGTCATGTAGTCCATCCATTTCTGGTCGGCCGACACGAACGCATCGGCCGGCGCGCCGGCCTCTACCTGCTTGGCGAGGACGGAAGTCGAAGCGAAGGAAAGCACGATCTTCGTGCCATTGGCGGCTTCGAAATCCTTGGCTGCCTTGTCCAGCGCATCCTTCATGCTGGCGGCGGCGAACACCGTGTACTGTTCGGCGGCCTCAGCGCCGGTTACGAACAACGCAGCGACGAGGGCGCCGGCGAGAGCTGTAATTCTGAACATTGTCATCCTTTCATGCCGACCATGCCGGAAAGCACACAGCGGTCATGGCGACCGAGGTTTCGGTTTTCCGTGATGGTGGGCATGATGGGGAGATCCGCGCCCCGGATTCCCCTCGACCCTTGACGCACAGGCGGCCATCGGCAACCGCCCAGGATCTGGATGCGCGGCACAGCCGCACGCATTCCGGCCGCTCAGGGCCGAAACGCCCGCGAAGCTTATTCAATCGCAAGAGGAGTTGGCAAGACCGCTCCGGCGGCCGCGATAGGTCGTCATCAGGCCCGCACGGATTCAACTGCCGACTCGATGTGCCGGATAAGATTGTCCGGCAGTTTGAGCCGCGTGGCCAGCGCCTGCAGGTAGCTGCGCTCGACCGGCGTGTCGACCTCGACCGCCAGGCGCGACGCCGTATAGAGTTCCACCTTCTGCGCGTCCGTCTGAGCTTCGGCGACGAGCTTGCCGATACTGACCGGCTGTCGCAATTCGGCTTCCAGCATCGTTTCCGCCTCCTCGCCGGCGCCGGCGGCGCGAAGCCTTTCCAGAATGGACTCGCGTTCCGCCTCGTCGATACTGCCGTCCGCCTGCGCCGCCGCGATCATGGCGCGCACCAGGGTCATGGCGAATCCATTGCCGCTCTGCGGCGTGTGGGAATGATGGAAGGCCGTGTCGCTGGGCGGCGGCGGCAATTCCGCTACCGGCGCCGGCGCCTCGGCCGGAGCCTTGCCGCTCTGGTAGTTCCTGTAGGCCTGGTAGGCGAGCCCGGCGACGGCGGCGAGCCCGCCGATCTTCAACACCGAGCCCGTAAGCGCACGGCCACCGCCGGTTCCGAGCAGAAGCGCCGCCAGCGCCGCAGTGGCTAGCGGGTTGCCGCGCGCCAGTTCCGTCGCGCTAGCTGCCGTATCGCCGATCGTCGATTGCGTGCCGGGCACATTTGTCTGGAGCAGGTCGTCGAGCAGCTTCCGGGGTTCAAGCATGGGGGGCCTCCTCGTTCGTGCCGGGTCCGGCGGGCACGGGTCAGGTAGGCACGCTTGGCGACATTACAATGACGCGGGAGAGCCGTTTTGGTGGCGGCGGTCGAAGTTGATCAGCCGCCGATATGCGGCTTCACGCCGCGTGCTTCCGCCAGCCGCACCTGGTGATGTCGCTCGGCGTAGCGGGCACGGTCGCCGTCCGAGCGCTCTTCGTGGCAATAGGCGCACGAGATGCCCGGCCGATAGCGCGGCGAGCGGCGGTCGGTGGCCGACAACGGCCGCCGGCATGCGCGGCAAAGCTCCGCCTCGCCCTCGCGTAATCCGTGTCCGACCGAAACCCTTTCATCGAAAACGAAGCACTCGCCCTGCCAGCGGCTCTCGGCTTCCGGCATCTCCTCCAGATATTTCAGGATGCCGCCCTTCAGATGGAAAACGTCGCGCAAGCCGAGCGAGCGCAGATAGGCGGTCGCCTTTTCGCAGCGGATTCCGCCGGTGCAGAACATCGCGATCTTTCGGCCCGCCAGGCTTTCGCGATTGCGCTCGGCCCAGGTGGGAAATTCGGAGAAGCTTGCGGTTCCAGGGTCGATCGCACCGGCGAAGCTTCCAAGCGCGATCTCGTAGTCGTTGCGGGTATCCACGACCACGGTGTCCGGATCGGCGATGAGACGGTTCCAGTCCGACGGCTCGACATAGGCGCCGGCATCGGCCGCCGGATCGAGCCCGGCGACCCCCATCGTCACGATCTCCTTTTTCAGCCTGACCTTCATGCGATGAAACGGCATCTCGTCCGCATCGCTGAATTTGACGTCCTGCTTCGTCAGGCCACATAAGCCGCCCAGAAATCCGAGGACGCCTTCGATCCCATCGCTGGTTCCGGCGATGGTGCCGTTCACGCCTTCGCCCGCAAGCAGGATCGTGCCTTTGATCCCATGCTTCATGCACAGGTCCAGAAGCGACCGCCGCCATTGCGCATGATCGCCGAGACGCCGGAACCTGTAGAACGCCGCGACCCGGACCGGAGAGGAACCCGTGGATGAATTCATGCCGCGAGCCACTAGCGGCTCGCTCGCGGTCTTTCAAGCAAGTCTTGCAAGCCCTTGGCTCGACTCTTCTTTTGCCGTTCGTTCACGCTCTGCTTGAAGCCTTTGCTGCGGAATCCAGTTCACGCTCCGTCCCGCCGGGCCAAAATGCGCAGGAAAGACGGAGCGGACGAACGATGTTTTCAAGCGAGATCCTGGCGGAAATAACGGAGGCGGCGAACCGCCTCGCCATCGAGCCGACGGCACTCCTCGCTGTCGCCGAGGTCGAGAGCGGCGGCGTCGCCTTCGCGATGATCGACGGAAGGCGCGAGCCGCTTATACGTTTCGAGGGGCATTATTTCGACCGGCGTCTCTCCCCTGAAAAACAGGCCGTCGCAAGAGCCGCGGGACTTTCCTCTCCTGTCGCCGGCGCGATCGCCAATCCCGTTACCCAGGAAGGCCGCTGGGACCTCCTTGCCCGCGCCGCCCGCATTGACCGGCAGGCGGCCCATGAGTCCGTCTCATGGGGCATCGGCCAGGTCATGGGCGCACATTGGCGGATGCTCGGCTTCGCCTCCATCGATGCGTTCGTCGCCCTCGCCCGACGCGACGTGGCGGGCCAGGCCGAGATCATGGCGAGGTTCATCGAGGCGTCCGGGCTGGCGGCGGCGCTTGCGGCCAGGGACTGGGCCGCCTTCGCCCGCGGCTACAACGGTCCGCTCTATGCCCACTCCGATTATGACGGCTGCCTTGCCGCCGCCTATGCCGATTACGGTGGCGAACCGCGCGGCGCGGCACCGGGTCCAACGCGGGGGATCCGGAAGCGGGATCTTCTCTGTCGCGGCATGCGGTCTTCCGCCGTCTACGACCTCCAGGCCATGCTGACCTCGCTCGGCTACGGCGCACGGCCGGACGGCATCTTTGGCGCCAATACGGAACGGTCGGTAAAGGCGTTCCAGCGTGCGCGCGGCCTGGGCGACGACGGCATCGTCGGTCCCGCCACACGGGCCTCGCTCGCCGCGGCGGTGCGCGAAACGCCTTCCATTCTCGCCTTGTTCCGGCGCGCGTGCAGATCCTTCCTGGCGTCGATCGGCTTGGGGTGAGCGGCGGCGCGTCTTCGTGGACTTGGCCGGGTGCTTCTGTTAGAGCCTGCGTCAGAGAAACAGCGGCCAAGACCATGCTCCAGAAAGCCGACAAACTCCTGCCGATCCTGGAAGGCCAGCCGGTCATTCCGGTCCTGAAGATCGATCGCCTCGCCGAGGCCGTCCCGCTCGCCCGCGCGCTGGCCGAAGGTGGATTGCCGGCGGTCGAGATAACGCTGAGGACGCCGGATGCCCTCGACGCCATCCGCCTTGTCGCCGATGAGGTCCCCGAGGCGGTGGTCGGCGCCGGCACGATCCTCTCGGCCAGGAATTTCGAGCATGCGGTGGACGCGGGAGCCCGCTTCATCGTCAGCCCCGGCACGACGCAGGAGCTTCTCGATTGCGCACGTGCGAGCGACGTTCCCTTCCTGCCGGGCGGCATCACGCCGAGCGAGATCATGTCGCTCAAGGAGGAAGGCTACTCCCTGCTGAAGTTCTTCCCGGCCGAGCAGGCCGGCGGAGCCGCCTTTCTGCGATCGCTCGCTTCGCCACTCGCCGGCGTCCGCTTCTGCCCGACCGGCGGCATCTCGCTCGCCAACGCGCATGACTACCTGGCGCTTCCCAACGTCGTTTGCGTCGGCGGCTCGTGGCTGGCGCCGGACGAATTGCTCAAGGCGAAGGATTGGAGCGCGATCACGGCGCTTGCGCGCCAAGCGGCCCAACTCGCACGAAAATAGCGAGCTACGAACAGTCCCGCGCGTTTTCAGGAAGGCTCAACCGGAGGGAGCCGCCCTTCGGGGTCGGCCTCAGGAAGTTTAGTTCGTCTCGAACTTCGCCATGGCGAGGAACGTCACGGCCGACCCGGTGAAGCGATGCGGATCCTCTCCGGCGCCTTCAGGGCGGAAGCCGTCCGTGTAGACGAAGCTCGGCTTGGAGCGGACCATATCGAACGCCTTCGCGTGTGCGCTGCTGGTTTTCACCGGAATGACCGGCAGGCGCCACTGCACGGCCCATTGCGCCACGTCGGGTTTCACCGGCGTCGTCTCGGCCTTCGCCTTCTGGCGCGCGACCGCGGACACGCGTCCTTCCTTGCCCGTGGTTCGCACCCCGGATGAAACGACGATTATGGGATCCGAGTCCGAAGCCATCGCAAGCAGCGCCAGGCGCTGCGAATCCGTGGTCCGGCCGATCCGGCCTTCCTTGCCGGAGGGTGCCGTCTGCGTCAGGACGGCAGGCACGGCGCGCAGCGAGCGGCTTTCGGCCAGGAACTCGGGCCTCGGCGAAGGCAGCACCGCGGCGGCAGGCTCGACCATGGCCGGGCTCGGCCGCGCCTCCGGCAACGGGGCGGCGTAGGCCCGCATCGTGCCGCCGCTGCGATCGACCGCTTCCTTCAGCTTCGCGCCCTCACGCATCAGCAAGGCCACGATCTGGTCTTTTTTCGTGGCGGCAGCGGGCGCGGAGGCTACAACCACCGCAGGCTGCGTCTTTTCGGGCGTATAGTCCGGACGCCATGTCGGCAACGGCACGTCCATAGCCAGTTCCGGCTCCGGCGATTGAGCGCCCACATCGACATTCGGCCGCGGCGCCTGCGCCGGCAGGTCCGGAGCGTCAACCCTCGGCATCTCGCCCCCCTTGAGAGGCGAAGCCGATGCCAGTTCAACCCCAGGCAGCGGAGAGGACCGCTTCTCGGCTTTCGACGGCGCCGGTTCGGCGCTGGCCACGGCGGTCGCTTCGGCGTCGTCCTCCGCCTCGTCAGCGCCGCCGCCGAACAGCCGCGCGAAGAAGCCCTTGTGGGTGCCGCCGGAAGCGCTTGCCATCATCACGGTCGGCGGCGCGCCGTTGCGCTGGCGATAATCGGCAAGCGCCTGCTCGTACCCCGGAAGAGGCTTGCCGTCCGAGGGGATGTGCAGGGTGCGACCGTTGGGAAACAGGGCCAGGAGCTGCTGACGGCTCATGCGCGGCCAGTGACGCACGCCGCCCACATCCATATGCACGACGGGTGAGCCGGAGGTCGGATAATAGCCGACACCTCCGACCTGCATCTGCAGGCCGATCGCACGAAGCTTGGCGAGCGGCACGCCGGGAATGAAGAAATCCATCGCCCTGCCGAGCATGTGCTGGCTCTTTTGGGCGACGCCGCGGCTGCGGCTCCGGAGCATCGCGTTGGTCCCCGGCGACCGATAGCCGCAGACGACGTTGATGTATTCGTGCGACCCCGTCTTCTGATAGACCGCCCATATCAGGTCGAAGAGTCTCGGATCCATCGAGATCGTCTCGTCCTTGCGCCAGTCGCGCAGGATATGGTTGAGCTTGCGAAGGCCGTCCGGCAGGTATCGCCCGTCACGCTTGAACGCGACCTCGCCGCTCTCGCGCGTATGCAGATTGATGACCTTGAGAACGCGCGTCTCGGCACTGGCAGGGGCGATCGCCGACAGGAGCGCAATCGTTATCAGGAAAACCGCGGACAGGAACAGGGGGCCGAGGGCCATCCTTCCCCAGGCTGCATCGGTATGGCGCGAAGTGCGCGGATCTGAAGGCCTTGCGGGCAACCGATGTCCCCAGGATCGACATTCGGGCGCGTGGAACCGATCCACTATCGCCAGTAATGGTTAATCCATGCTTATTAAGCCCAAATGCGGTCACACCGTGGCATTTTGGTGACCGCCTTTTGTGGCCACGACGCATGGTAAATACAACCCTTAGGCAATTTTAATGCCTGCGGCAAGGCATGGCGAATTCGCTCAGGAGGCCAGTTTCGCGGCCCGGCCGTCATCGGGGTCGATGCCGTATTCCTTGAGCTTACGGTAGAGGGTCGAACGGCCGATGCCGAGCCTTCGCGCCACTTCGCTCATCTGGCCGTCATAGCGACCGATCGCGAGTTGGATCATTTCCAGCTCGACATCCGCGAGCGAACGCACGTTGCCGCGATCGTCCAGCGCTTTCACGATGCCGAAATGGGCGCCGGTGCGGGCTTCCGTCGCTGCGACCCGCTGCTCCGGCTCCGCTGCCGGAAGGGGCTCGCCGGCGCCGCCGGGTGCCTGGGCATCCACGTGCTCCGAGAGGTCAAAGCCGTCCAGTTCCGCCCTGATCTGCGGAAATTCGTCGCGGCCCAGCGTGCCCGTCTCGCAAAGGACGACGGCGCGGAAAACCGCGTTCTCCAGTTGCCGGATGTTGCCCGGCCAGTCATAGGCCTTCAGCATTGCAAGCGCGTCCGGCGTGATCCCGGTGACCGGACCGGCAGGCCCGGAAGAGCCGATGCGGCGCAGGAAGTGATTGACGAGGAAAGGAATGTCTTCGCGCCGGTTACGTAGCGGCGGCACGAGGATCGGAAAGACGTTGAGCCGGTAGAACAGATCCTCGCGGAACTGGCCGTCGCGCACCCGCTGCAGGAGATCGCGGTGCGTCGCCGAGATCAGCCTTATGTCGACCTTCGCCGAATTGCGGCCGCCGACCGGATCGACCTCGCCCTCCTGCACGGCGCGCAGGAGCTTGACCTGCACGTCCAGAGGCAGATCGCCGATCTCGTCCAGGAACAAGGTCCCCGTATGGGCCTCGACGAACTTGCCGGCATGCTTTTCGGTGGCGCCGGTAAAGGCTCCCTTCTCGTGGCCGAAGAGGATGCTTTCCACAAGATTTTCCGGGATTGCGCCGCAATTGACAGTGACGAAAGGCTTGCTCCTCCGGTCGCCGCTGCCCTGGATGGCGCGCGCTACCAATTCCTTGCCGACGCCTGATTCGCCCTCGATGAGGATGGGTATGTTCGACGCTGCCGCCTTCTGGCCGAGCCGCACCACGCGCTCCATCGCGGAGCTGCCGGTGACGAGGTCCTTGAATGTAAGCGTTCCGCCCGACGGCCGACGCGCGCGCTTGGCCTCGTCGCCGAGCGCCTCGACCTTGAGCGCATTCGCGATCGCCGACTGAAGACGCTCCGGCGAGGCCGGCTTGACGACGAAATCGAAGGCACCGCCGCGCATGGCCGCAACCACGGTGTCGATCCCGCCCTTGGCCGTCTGCACGATGACAGGGACGAACACGCCCCGGTCGCGCATCTGCTTCAGGACCTCGATGCCGCCGATATCCGGCATGACCAGGTCAAGGATGACGACGGAAACATCGCGTCCGTCCAGGAGCCTGAGCGCCTCCTCGCCGCCTTCCGCCATGACGGCGTCGTAGCCGGCCTTGCCGACCGCGACCTGCAGCAGGCGCCGCTGCACCGGATCGTCGTCGACGATGAGAATGGGAGCCGTCATGCCTTTGTGATTTTCCTAGCGCCGTCGGGATGGCATATGGATCATCCTGGCACAGGGTTCTAAATAAGCGTTCAAGAAAGCCGGTGAACGATTTCTTTAGGCCAGGGTTCTGTTGCAGATCAGCATACCCCTGGCGCCTGATCCCCGATGAGAGAGGAAGAAAAGATAATGCGAAACCACCGCATGCCAGGAGCCTTGCTGGCGGCAAGGACCGCCGCCAGGCAGAGTACGCCGGCCGCGGAGCTCGGCGACCTGCCGGAATGGAACCTGGCCGATCTATATCCTTCCATCGAGTCCCGGCAATTGAAGCAGGACGTCGCCCGTGCCGGAACAGACGCCGTCGCCTTCGAGCAACGCTGGAAGGGAACGCTTGCCGCCGAGGCTTCGCGCCGCGGCGAAGGCCGTCTCGGCGAGGCGGTCCGCTCGTACGAGGAAATCCAGGAACTGATCGGCCGCATCGCCTCCTATGCCAGCCTGGTCTATGCGGGCGACACGTCCGATCCGAAACGTGCGAAGCTTTATGGCGACATGCAGGAGAAGATGACCGATGCCGGCGCGCATCTCATCTTCTTCGAACTCGAGCTGAACAAGATCGATGACGCCGAACTGGACGCGGCGTTGAAGACCGACAAGCTCCTTGCGCACTACAAGCCCTGGGTTGCCGATCTCAGGAAGGACAGGCCCTATCAGCTGGAGGACCGGGTCGAGCAGCTCTTCCACGAGAAGTCGATTACCGCCCGGGGCGGCTGGAGCCGGCTCTTCGACGAGACCATGACGGCGCTTCGCTTCGATATCGACGGCGAGGAGCTGTCGCTCGAGCCGGCCTTGAACCGGTTGCAGGATGCCGATCCCGAAACGCGGCGCAAGGCCGCCGAGGCGATCGCTGCCGTGTTGAAGGAAAACCAGAGGACATTCGTCCTCATCACCAACACGCTGGCCAAGGACAAGGAAATCTCCGACCGCTGGCGCGGCTTCCAGGACATCGCCGATTCAAGGCACCTGGCGAACCGCGTCGAACGCGAGGTCGTCGACGCTCTCGCCGCGGCGGTGCGCGACGCCTATCCCCGCATCTCGCACCGCTATTACGCCATGAAGGCGAAATGGCTGGGCATGAAGAAACTGAACCATTGGGACCGCAACGCGCCGTTGCCGCAGACGCCGCAGGCGACGATCGGATGGGACGAGGCCAGGAGCACGGTCCTGTCCGCCTATGGCGCATTCGCCCCGGAGATGGCCGATATCGCCAGGACCTTCTTCGACAGGCGCTGGATCGACGCGCCGGTGCGGCCGGGCAAGGCGCCGGGCGCCTTCGCCCACCCGACGGTGCCGTCGGCGCATCCCTACGTGCTCCTGAACTACATGGGCAAGCCGCGCGACGTGATGACGCTGGCGCACGAACTCGGCCATGGCGTGCATCAGGTACTCGCAGCGAAACAGGGCGCGTTGATGGCCTCCACGCCGCTGACGCTGGCCGAGACGGCATCGGTGTTCGGCGAGATGCTCACCTTCCGGTCGCTCCTCGAACGCACCCGCGACAAGGCCGAGCGCAAGGCCATGCTGGCGCAGAAGGTGGAGGACATGATCAATACGGTCGTGCGCCAGATCGCTTTCTACGAGTTCGAGCGCAAGGTCCACGCCGAGCGCAGGAACGGCGAGCTGACCGCCGACCGTATCGGCGAGTTCTGGCTCGAGGTCCAGTCGGCGAGCCTCGGCCCCGCCATCCGGCTTCGCGAGGGATACGAGACCTTCTGGTCCTACGTGCCCCACTTCATCCATTCGCCCTTCTACGTCTACGCCTACGCCTTCGGCGACTGCCTGGTGAACTCGCTCTACGCGGTCTACCAGAACGCCGAAAAAGGCTTCCAGGAGAAGTATTTCGAGATGTTGAAGGCGGGCGGTACCAAGCACCACAAGGAACTGCTCGCCCCCTTCGGCCTCGACGCCTCCGATCCCGCCTTCTGGCGCAAGGGGCTGGCGGTGATCGAAGAACTGATCGACGAACTGGAGACGATGGACGGATAGGCGATGGAGACATCGCCACCCGCCCATACCCCGTATGACGGCTCGTCCAAGCCCTTCACCATCGGGCTGAAGCCGCTCGATCCCGCCGAATGGATCGAGGTGGACGGTCATCTCGAAGCCTACCTGTCCGAAAAGGACCGCCTGGAGGCCGAGCACGGCTCATCCATCTTCGTCGCCGAATCCGGCACGGAGGACGCACAGCACGAGGTACTTTCCCTCCTCATCGACTATCTGCCGGCGCGCTTCCCAGACATCTATCGTCGCGCCGGCGATACGATGCACATCGGGCCGTCCGGGCGCACGATCGATCTGTCCGGACATGGAGAGCCTGCGCTGAAGATGGCCGCGCGCCTTGTACAGGAGGACCTCGTCCTCATGCGCCGGAGCGAGGAAGGCTGGCGCCTAGCGGCGGCGTCGCTTTCCTTCCCATCCTCATGGTCGCTCGCCGAAAAATTCGGCAAGCCGCTGCGGGACATCCACCGGCCCGTGCCGCAATTCGGGCCGGGAACGCGCTCCGACGACCTGATCGAGCGCATGTTCGACAGGCTGCAGGGCCAGGCGGTGGTCCGTTACAACTGGTCGCTTCAGCCGGATCCCGATCTCTACAAGCCGCTATCGGCGTTTCAGCGTACGGATCGTGCCGACAAGGCGCTGCCGCGCTTCCCTGGCCTTGATCCCGCCGCGGCCGCCTTCATCCGCGTCGAGCGGCAGACGCTGCGCAAGCTACCCGTCTCCGCCGACGTCCTCTTCACCATCCGCATCCATCTCGACCCGATGGCAGCGCTTCGCGCCCACCCGGACCGCGCGAGGATCGCTGCATCCTTCGCGGCGCAGCTTGCCGCACTCGACCGCGACCAGCTCGACTACAAGGGGCTCGCGGCCGACCGCGACCGTCTCGTCACCGCACTGGAAGCCATCGCGACAGCCTGACCCTTTGCCCGGCGGCCCTTTATTGTGACGCCCATCCGGGTTAGCAACCTCCAGTATCTTTCAGCCGTACCACCAGTTCAGGAGAATTCCTAAATGGCGAATACGAAATGGCCCGTCTACGGCGAGATCACCGGCCCCGTCGTAATGATCGGCTTCGGCTCGATCGGACGCGGCACGCTGCCGCTGATCGAACGGCATTTCAAATTCGACAAATCACGGATGATCGTCATCGATCCGCGCGACACAGACAGGAAACTGCTCGACGAACGCGGCATCGCTTTCCGCCAGGAAGCGGTGACCAGGGAGAACTATCGCGACCTGCTCACGCCACTCCTCGTCAACGGTCCCGGCCGAGGATTTTGCGTCAATCTTTCGGTCGACACCTCTTCGCTCGACCTGATGAAGCTCTGCCGCGAGCTCGGCGTCCCCTACATCGACACGGTCGTGGAGCCCTGGCTCGGGTTCTACTTCGATAACAAGGGCGGCAACGAAAACCGCACCAACACCGCGCTCCGATCCACCGTGCGCGAGGAGAAGCGCAGGAATCCCGGCGGCACGACCGCCATCTCCTGCTGCGGGGCCAATCCGGGAATGGTCTCCTGGTTCGTGAAGCAGGCGCTGGTCAACCTCGCCGGCGACCTCGGCCTCCGTTTCGAGGAGCCGGGCCAGCACGATCGCGAGGGATGGGCTCGATTGATGCAGACCGTCGGCGTCAAGGGCGTCCATATCGCCGAGCGAGATACGCAGCGCACCAAGAAGCCGAAGCCGATGGACGTTTTCTGGAACACCTGGTCGGTCGAAGGCTTCGTCGCCGAAGGGATGCAGCCGGCCGAGCTCGGCTGGGGCACGCATGAAAAGTGGATGCCGGACAACGCCCGGAGATTTGCCGACGCGGAAAGCCCGGCTATTTTCCTGGAGCAGACGGGCGCCAATACGCGCGTACGCACCTGGTGTCCGACGCCCGGCGCACAATACGGCTTCCTGGTCACGCATAACGAATCCATCTCGATCGCCGACTTCTTCACCGTGCGCGACGGCTCAGGCGAGGTCGCATACCGTCCGACCTGCCACTACGCCTATCACCCTTCCAACGACGCCGTGCTTTCGCTGCATGAGATGTTCGGCGCGGCAGGCAAGCCCCAGCCCGTGCAGCATGTGCTCGACGAAAACGAGTTGGTCGACGGCGTCGACGAACTCGGCGTGTTGCTCTACGGCCATGGCAGGAACGCCTACTGGTACGGCTCGCAACTTTCGCTCGGGGAAGCGCGCGAACTTGCGCCCTACCAGAACGCCACCGGCCTTCAGGTCAGCTCGGCCGTGATGGCGGGCATGGTCTGGGCGCTTGAAAATCCGGATGCCGGCATCGTCGAGGCGGACGAGATGGATTTCCGCCGCTGCCTTGAGGTGCAGATGCCCTATCTCGGCCCGGTAAAGGGCTACTATACGGACTGGACACCGCTTGAAGGCCGTCCGGGTCTTTTCGCGGAAGACATCGACAGCAGCGACCCCTGGCAGTTCCGGAACGTTCTGGTGCGGTGACGCGTTCAACACGGCGCTCGCAAGGGCGACGTGCGGGGCTCCGTCTTGCTTTCACCCATGTTTCGCGCGAAGGAAGAAACAGTCGTTTCGAGGAGAGGATATCGGGATGATGAATGCGCGCATCGCGGCTTCCGCCGCGGCAATCGTG
The DNA here is from genome assembly GCA_051959695.1 of Rhizobiaceae bacterium. Classification (GTDB taxonomy): domain Bacteria; phylum Pseudomonadota; class Alphaproteobacteria; order Rhizobiales; family Rhizobiaceae; genus Mesorhizobium_L. The sequence continues at coordinate 6,677 of JBQCFA010000466.1, read as the reverse complement.
TTGGCTGCCGCGATATCCGGCTGCCAGTCGGCTCCCGATCGGCCGGCGCCGATCGACGTTCCCACGTCGCCGGTGGACGGCGAATGGATAGGCAGCGACGGCGTCGCCGTCTCGTCTCTCCATGGCGGCAACTTCCAGTCGCGTTCGGTTCAGACCGGCGAGACTTTGACCCAGGGGACCTATAAGTTCCGCGACCAGAATACGATCGACTTGAGCTTCTATTCGATGAAGACCAAGCAGGAGACGGCGGCGGCCTGCCTTCTGGCGGGACCGGACAGGATGAACTGCACGCTGGGCAATGGCACCCAGTTCGTTCTCACGCGTCACTCCTGAACGCCTGGGATCATAAACTTGCTAGGGTCCTGATCGAATCCGAAATCCGTACGACGCACCCCGAAGGATGAAGCGGATTTCGGATTCTGGACACTAGCCGATCGTCCGTCTCTGGCGCTTGCGGCGGTTGACGGCTCTTGCCATAACGCTCCTTTCGGGAGGAGCGCATGGGCGCATTTTTCGATCGCCTGGAGACGCGTGATCCGGCCGGACGCGAGTCGGAGCAGTTCGCTCGCCTTCCGGCGTTCCTGCGCCAGGCGACCGCTGTGGCGCCGGGCCTGCGTCGATGGCTCGGCCAGGTCAATCCCGACACCGTGACCACCCGCGAGGCGCTGGCGCGCCTGCCGGTGCTGCGCAAGGCTGAATTGATGGAGATGCAGGCCGGCGAACCGCCTTTCGGCGGCTTCGTCGATCCCTCAGCGCTTGCCGGCAATCGTATCCACCTTTCGCCCGGCCCGATCTGGGAGCCCGGCGGCCTCGGCGAAGACCCGGCCGAAGGCGCGCGCGCCTTTTTCGCCGTGGGTGCAAGGCGCGGCGACATCATCCATAACGCCTTCTCCTACCACATGACGCCTGGCGGCTTCATGCTAGATGCCGGTGCCCGCTCGCTCGGCTGTACCGTCTTCGCCGCCGGAACCGGCAACACGGAGATGCAGGTCGAGGCCGCTTCGGTCCTGCGACCGACCATCTATTGCGGCACACCGGATTTCCTCAAGATCATGCTCGATCGCGCCCTCGAAATGGGCAAGGATATCTCCTCGTTCCGGCGCGGCCTGGTCTCGGCGGGAGCGCTTTATCCTTCTCTCAGGGCGGAATACGCCTCTCGCGGCGTGAAGGTGCTGCAATGCTATGCAACAGCCGAATGCGGCGTCATCGCCTACGAGACGACCTCCGGAGATGGCGAGCCCAACCCCGGAATGACGCTGAACGAGCACGTCATCGTCGAGATCGTCAGGCCGGGCACCGGCGAGCCCGTTCCCGACGGTGAGGTCGGAGAGGTCGTCGTCACGACCTTCAACCCGGCCTATCCGCTGGTCCGGCTCGGCACCGGCGACCTTTCGGCGATCCTCCCCGGCCATTCGCCCTGCGGCCGTACCAACCGGCGTATCGGAGGATGGATGGGTCGGGCCGACCAGCGTACCAAGGTCAAGGGCATGTTCGTCGATCCGAAGCAGATAGCGGAAGTGGCACGGCATCATCCCGGCATCGCCAGGGCGCGGCTTGTCGTTACGCGCGACGGAGAAATGGACGCCATGGCGCTTCACCTCGAAACGGTCCCGGGCGCTTCGCTCGACGAAGGAGCTGTCGGCGCGACGTTGCGTGAGGTCACCAAGCTTGCCGGCAAGGTCCTGCTGGCCGAACCGGGCACGCTGCCCAACGACGGCAAGGTGATCGCCGACGAGCGCGATTATTCGAAATAGACTGAAGCGTGCATGGCTCGGCCACGCATGATGGAAATGACAGGGAGAACCCGCCGATGAAGAAAATCGCCCTTTCGCTCGCACTCTCGGCTGCGGCGCTCTGCATCTCCGCGCCGGCCGCGCTGGCGGACTACACGCTGACCATCCTGCATTTCAACGACTGGCACAGCCGTATCGAGCCGATCAACAAATATGAAGCCACCTGTTCGGCCGAGGACGACGCCAAGGGCGCCTGCGTCGGCGGCGCCGCGCGGCTGAAGACCGCCATCGACCAGGAGCGCAAGAAATTTGCTGGGCAGAATGTCATTCTCCTGGACGCCGGAGACAATTTCCAGGGCTCCCTCTTCTATACGACCTACAAGGGTTCGGTCGAAGCCGAGTTCACCAATCTCTTCAAGGTCGATGCCATGACCGTCGGCAACCACGAATTCGACGACGGCGAGGCCGGTCTCGCCGCCTTCCTCGACAAGGTCCATTTTCCGGTTGTCAGCGCCAACATCGTCGCCGGGCGAAACGCGAAGATCGGCGACCGCGTGAAGCCCTACACCGTGCTCGATGTCGGCGGCCAGAAGATCGGCGTCGTCGGCGCCATCACCAACGATGCCGACGTCATCTCTTCGCCCGGTCCGGACGTGCTCATCAGCAACGACGTCGCCGGCGTCACGGCGGCAGTGGCGGACCTGCAGAAGCAAGGGGTCGACAAGATCATCGCGCTTACCCATGTCGGCTACCAGCGCGACCTTTCGGCCATCGCGAAAATTCCCGGCGTCGACGTCGTTGTCGGCGGTCATTCGCACACGCTGCTCTCCAACACCGACACCAACGCCGCGGGCCCCTATCCGACCTTCGCCGGCAATCTCGACGGCTACCAGGTGCCGGTGGTCACCGCCGCTTCCTACTCGAAGCTTCTCGGCGAAGTGATGGTGACGTTCGACGACAAGGGCGTGGTGAAGGAAGCGAAGGGCGACCCGATTCTGCTCGACGCCAAGATCCCGGAAGACCCGGTGGTCGTCGCGCGGGTAAAGGAACTCGCCGGCCCGATCCAAAAGGCGATGTCCAAGATCGTTGCCGAAACGGCCGCGCCGGTAGACGGCGGCCGCGTGACCTGCCGCAGCGGGGAATGCTCGATGGGCGATCTCGTCGCCGACGCCATGCTCGAACGCACCGCAAGGCAGGGCGTGACGATCGCCATCACCAATGGCGGCGGGTTGCGCGCCTCCATCAACGCAGGCCCCGTCACGGCTGGAGACATCGTGGCGGTACTGCCATTCCAGAACACGCTGTCGACCTTCCAGCTTTCCGGCAAGGACGTCGTCGCCGCGCTGGAGAACGGCGTGTCGCAGGTTTCCGACGGCGCCGGACGCTTTCCACAGGTCGCGGGGCTTCGCTTCAGCTTCGACCGCACCGTGGGTCCGAATTCGGGCCGGATCAAATCGGTCGAGGTAAAGGCAGGCGACGGCTGGCAGCCGATCGATCCAGACAAGCTCTATCTGGTGGCCTCCAACAACTACATGCGCGCCGGAGGCGACGGCTATTCGGTGCTGCGCGACAAGGCCAGGAACGCCTATGACTACGGCCCCGACCTGGCCGAGGTCCTGACGACCTATCTTCAGGCGCACCGGCCCTACAAACCCTACACGGACGGCCGCATCAAGGATGCGACGCCCAAAATCGTCGATTCCACCAAGGCGAAGCCCGCGCCGGTTGATACGTCGGCCCCGGCGCAAGTCGCTGCGCCGACCCCGATGAAGATGCCTGACCTTCCGGCGGCGTCGATGAAGCTTGCCACCGAACCGCCGGTGGTGAAGCCCGAGAAGGCCGCCGAGCCACAGACGCCGAAATCGGCCAGCGACGCCAAGATCGTGATGCCCGACCTGCCGGCCATGGCGCTGACCCTCGCCACGCAGCCACCAAAAGTGGAAACCAAGCCGGCTGCCGTGGAATCGGCCGAACCCCCGGCGCAGAAACCCGCGGCTGGGGCCACGACGGAGACAACCCATGTCGTCGTCGCCGGCGACAATTACTGGAAACTGGCGAAGACGCTCTACGGCGATCCTGCCTTGTGGAAGAAGATCTCCAAGGCCAATCCCGCCATACCGGCCAACGCTCTGCCCGTCGGCGCCACGCTGAAGATACCGGCGAAATAGCCGGCGCCGCCGACGCTGAAGAGCATGCCGCCATGCGGCCAGATGCAGCGTTGCCTTGCGGTGCCTGCGCGCTAGTTTGCCGCGAACCCGGAGAGTGCCCTTGGAAATGTCCCCGTCTGCGCAGAAATCGGTCGGCCCGCTACCGCCCGGGCATCCGGAGGTGCAGGTCGGCAGGGTCGGCGTGCTGCTGGTCAATCTCGGCACGCCCGAAGGCACCGACAAGGCCTCGATGCGGCGCTACCTTAGGGAATTCCTGTCCGACCGGCGCGTCATCGAGTGGCCGCGTGCGTTCTGGTATCCAATCCTCTACGGCATCGTGCTCAACACCCGGCCAAAGAAATCGGGCGCGCTCTACGATCTTGTCTGGAACCGCGAGCGGAACGAATCACCGTTGCGGACGATCACCCGGTCGCAGGCGGAAAAATTGGCGGAAAGTCTCCGTGGGAACGACCGCGTTATCGTCGACTGGGCGATGCGCTACGGCAGGCCGTCGATCGAAGAGGTGACGAACGGCCTCATCGCGCAAGGCTGCGACCGGATCCTGATGCTACCGCTTTACCCTCAGTATTCAGCTGCCACCACGGCGACCGTGAACGACAAGTTCTTCGAGGCGCTGATGAAGCTTCGCGTCCAGCCGGCGATCCGCGTCGTTCCACCCTATTATGACGAGCCGGCCTATATCGAAGCGCTGGCGCGTTCGATCGAACAGCATCTGGCGACGCTCGATTTCGAGCCGGAAGTCGTCATCGCCTCCTACCACGGCATCCCGCAAAGCTATTTCAAGCGCGGCGACCCCTACCATTGCCATTGCATGAAGACGACGCGGCTGCTGCGCCAACGTCTCGGCTGGAGCGAGAAGAAGCTGATCTCGACCTTCCAGTCGCGCTTCGGCCCCGAGGAATGGCTGCAGCCCTATACGGACAAGACCGTCGAGAAACTGGCGAAGGAAGGCGTCCGATCGATCGCCGTCTTCAATCCGGGCTTCGTCGCGGATTGCCTGGAAACGCTGCAGGAAATCGCGATGGAAGTAGCGCACGCCTTCCGCGAGGCAGGCGGCGAGGACTTCTCGCACATCCCCTGCCTGAACGATTCCCCGGAAGGCATGACGGTGATCGAGACGCTGGTGAAGCGCGAACTCGCCGGCTGGGCATAGTTCCCTTTCGGGTGGAACTTCGTCCCCGCTCCCACGTTGCGGCGGCCAGCAGAGGGACCCCCGATGAAACGAAAACTCGACCTGCGTACCGGCACTCCCGTGTGGATGGCCTATCGCAGCCCCAGCGTTCCGACCAACAAACTGAAACGCGACGTCGCGGCCGATGCGCTGGTGGTCGGCATGGGCATCAGCGGCGCGATGATCGCGGAGATGCTGACGGCTGCCGGCCTCTCCGTCATCGTCATCGACCGGCGTGGTCCGATCAGGGGCTCGACGGCCGCGACGACCGCGCTGGTGCAGTACGAGATCGACGTGCCCTTGAGCGTCCTGTCGCGAAAGATCGGCAAGGAGAAGGCCGAGCAGGCATGGCGCCGCTCGCGGCTCGCCGTGGCCAACCTGCACGGCCATATCGAGGAGTTGGGCCTTACCTGCGATCTGCGTACGAGCGCTTCGCTTTACCTTGCCGGCAACGCCCTGAAACCCAGCGCCTTGCGCGGCGAGGGAGAAGCCCGGCGAGCCGCTGGGATTTCATCCACCTACCTGACCGCCGGTGAATTGAAGGAACGGTTCGGCATCGATCGTGACGGCGCGCTCCTCGGCCACGGCAATCTGGCGCTCGATCCTCGCAAGCTCACATCTGGACTGCTTCAGCTGGCGGCCGAAAGAGGTGCACGACTTTACGCGCCCGTCGAAGCCGAAGGCGTTGAATCCGATCAAGACGGCGTCAGGGTCTCCACTGCCGAGGGAGCCGTGATCCGCGCCAGGGACCTGGTGCTCGCGACCGGCTACGAATTGCTCGACCCCGCACCCATGGGAAACCATCAGGTCATATCCACCTGGGCGATCGCGACGAAGCCGCAGAAGGGCCGCCTACCCCCGAATCTGCCGTTAATCTGGGAAGCCTCCGATCCCTATCTATACCTGCGGCCCACCCGCGACGGCCGCATCATCTGCGGCGGCGAGGACGAGGAATTCGCGGACGAGGAAAACCGCGATCGGCTCATCGCCGAAAAGACCGAGCGCATCGCCGCGAAGCTCGCAGCGCTTCTGCCCGGCATCGACTCGACACCCGAATTCCGCTGGGCCGGTTCGTTCGGTACAACGGAAACCGGCCTCCCCTTCATCGGACGGGTGCCGCGACGCCCCCATGTCTTCGCCGTGATGGGCTATGGCGGAAACGGGATCACCTTCTCGCGCATCGCGGCGGAAATTCTCATGGCAACGCTCACGGGCGGTCGCGACGCCGACGCCGGTCTCTTCGCTTTCCCCTCCTAGCGCTCCCGATTGTAAGCATCGAAGCGACAACTTAGATTAGCGCGGAGACACCGCCGCGTCGGCGCGGCCGAAGGCAATCGGGGGAACTTGAAAATGCCGTTCTCGGGTTTCGACATCGTCGTCGCCGTTCTTGTCGTCCTTGTCATCCTGTTCCTGTTCGCCGGCATCAAGACCGTGCCGCAGGGCTATGCCTACACGGTCGAGCGGTTCGGCCGCTACACGAAGACGCTGATGCCGGGCCTCAACCTGATCATGCCCTTCATCGACCGCATCGGCGCCAGGATGAACATGATGGAGCAGGTGCTCGACGTTCCCTCGCAGGAGGTCATCACCCGCGACAACGCGACT
>JBQCFA010000465.1:0-4101 GCA_051959695.1 Rhizobiaceae bacterium | reverse complement strand
GCGCTTGCGCATGACCGGATCGAGGATCGCGGTCGCCACGTCGCCCACCGGGACGGCATTCCAGCCTTGCCTCTTGCCTGCCATGGCCATGCTCCACGATATAGGCGATAGCCCAAGCGAGTTTCATCCGCCCGACATCCATGCCACCCGCAGCCGAAACGATCAACCGCAAGGACCGCGAGCACCCCGCCGTCGCGCCGGCGCTACTTGCCTGGTACGACCGGCATCATCGCGAATTGCCGTGGCGCACGCCGCCGGCGGATTTGAAGCGGGGGCAACGTCCGGACCCCTACCGTGTCTGGCTGTCCGAGATCATGCTGCAGCAGACGGGCGTCGAGACGGTGAAGCCGTATTTCGTGAAGTTCGTCGAGAAGTGGCCGGACGTCGGTGCCCTCGCCGCCGCTCCGGTGGAGGAGGTCATGAAGGCGTGGGCCGGTCTCGGCTACTATTCCCGGGCGCGGAACCTGAAGAAATGCGCCGACGAGGTCGCCGGCCGGCTCGAAGGCGCCTTCCCGCGAAGCGAAGCCGGGCTCAAGGCACTGCCGGGCATCGGCGACTACACGGCAGCTGCTATCGGCGCCATCGCGTTCGATCTAAGGACGGCCGTGGTCGATGGCAATGTCGAGCGGGTGGTGGCGCGACTTGCGGCGATCGAGCGTCCGGTGCGCGAAGCGAAGCGCGAAATCCGCGAAATCGTCGAGGAAATGACCCCGCCCTACCGGCCAGGCGATTTCGCGCAGGCGATGATGGATCTAGGCGCGACGATCTGCACGCCGCGTCGGCCGGCCTGCTTCCTGTGCCCGCTGCGCGAAAATTGCGCCGCACTAGAAAGCGGCGAACCGGAGCGCTTTCCCGTACAAACGGCAAAGGCGGAAAAGCCGCGCCGTGTAGGCGCCGCCTTCGTCGCGGTGCGACCGGACGGCGCCATCCTGCTCAGGCGACGTCCCGAAACCGGCCTGCTCGGCGGGATGAAGGACGTGCCGACCACAGACTGGACGGCCCGACGGGACGGCGGCACCCGTATCGAGGACGCGCCCTTCCCGGCCGACTGGAGGCATGCGGGCGCGATCGTGCATGTCTTCACGCATTTCGCCCTCGAACTGCAGGTCTATCGCGCCGAGGCGGCGGCCATCGAGGCTCCTGAGGGGCATTGGTGGTCACCGCTTGGCGAAATTCGCGACGAGGCCTTGCCCACTGTCATGAAAAAGGCCATCGAGGCGGCCGTTCCGGGGGCGACAAAGCGTCCGCACCCTGTCAAAGCGAGAAAAGCATGAGCGAGATCCGTCACATCGTCTTCGACATCGGCAAGGTCCTGATCCACTATGATCCGGAGCTGCCCTACCGGCGGCTCATCCCCGATGCGGAGAAGCGTCGCCGGTTCCTCGCCGAAATATGCACGGGCGACTGGAACGTCGAGCAGGATCGCGGCCGCAGCTGGGAGGACGCCGAGGCGCTGCTCATCGCCGAATATCCCGAGGAGGCGGAGAATATCCGCGGCTTCCGCCTGAACTGGCACGAGATGGTGCCGCATGCCTATGAGGGGAGCGTCGCCATCCTGGAAGCGCTCATCGAGCGTGGCCACGACGTCACGATGCTGACCAATTTTGCCTCCGATACGTTCAGGGAGGCCTGCAAGCGCTACGAATTCCTGCAGAAGCCGCGGGGCGTGACCGTTTCGGGCGACATTCGCGCCATCAAGCCCGACCGTGCCATCTTCGACCACCATGTCGCTGCCTTCGGTCTCAACCCGGAAGCGACGCTCTTCATCGACGACAGCGCCAAGAACGTCGAAGGCGCGCGCGCCGCGGGGTGGAAAGCCGTCCTGTTCACAGACCCCGAGACGCTGCGCAAGGACCTTGAGGGGTACGGGATAGAGGTCTGATCGATCAGGCCGCGCTGACCTCGAGCCGCTGGCGGGCGATCGTGCGCAACTCGTCGATCGGCTTGAGGCCGCCCTTCTCCTCGTAATGCCAGAAGGTCCAGCCGTTGCAGGCATCGAGCCCCTGCACGATGGCGCCCAGCCGATGGATCGAGCCGGCATGACGCTCGAAGGAAAGCGTGCCGTCGGCGCGGACGGAGGCGGCGAAGCGCCTGCGTGAATCATAGAGGACCGCGCCCGGCCGGATAAGACCTGCCTCGACCAGGCTGGCGAAGGCGACGCGCGGCTCCGCGCGCTTGCCGGTCATGACCGTTACGTCGGCCTCGGCCAGCGGCTCAACCGCCGCTATCCGCGCCGTGGCGGCGTCGATATAGGCCTGTTCGCGCTCGACGCCGACGAAGTGGCGACCGAGGCGTTTGGCGACAGCGCCGGTCGTGCCGGAGCCGAAAAAGGGATCGAGCACGACATCGCCGGGTTTCGTCGAGGCCATCATGATGCGAGCCAGAAGGGCTTCCGGCTTCTGCGTCGGATGGACCTTGGCTCCATCCTCGCCTTTCAGGCGCTCGGCGCCCGTGCAGATCGGGAACAGCCAGTCGGAGCGCATCTGAAGGTCGTCGTTCGCGGCCTTCATGGCCTCGTAATTAAAGGTGTAGCCCTTGGCACTTGCGTCGCGCGAAGCCCAGATCATGGTTTCATGCGCGTTCTGGAAGCGGCGGCCGCGGAAATTCGGCATCGGGTTGGTCTTGCGCCAGACGATGTCGTTCAGGATCCAGAAGCCGAGATCCTGCATGATCGCGCCGACGCGGAAGATGTTGTGATAGGAGCCGATCACCCAGACAGTGCCGCTCGGCTTCAGGACGCGGCGCGCCGCGAGAAGCCAGGCACGCGTGAACGCGTCATAGGCGGCGAAGCTCTCGAACTGGTCCCACGCATCGTCGACGGCGTCGACCTTGGACTGGTCCGGACGGTGAAGGTCGCCGTCGAGCTGGAGATTGTAGGGCGGGTCGGCGAAGACGATGTCGACCGATTTCTCGGGAAGCCTTTCCAGAGCCGCCACGCAATCGCCCTTGATGATTGTATCCAGCCAGCGGGCCGGGTCGGCGGCAGGCGAAACTTCTTCGGCAAACTCGAACGACGACATGAATATACCCGAGACACGCGTTACTCTTTACACATCGTTATGGTTACTCTTCTCGGTAAAGATTTAATGAAATGAGGCAGAGCCGCGCATCGGCTGCGGCCGTCTCGGCTGGGCGGTTGCCACCGGCGGCCCGAATGCATAGATGTCCCGCAACCCCAACCCATGGATATCCGACATGCCGGCTCCGGAACTGGTCATCTTCGATTGCGACGGCGTGCTGGTCGATTCGGAAATCATCGCCGCCCGCGTCGAGGCGGAGGTGCTCACGAGAGCCGGCTACGAGATCGATGCCGACGAGCTTTCGGAACGGTTCGCCGGACTGACCTTCACCGACATGCTGCTCAGGATCGAGGCCGAGACGGGCCTTCCCTTCCAGGCCTCGATGATCGCGCGAACCGAAGAACTGATCGACAAGCGACTCGCCACCGAGGTGCGGCCGATCGAAGGGGCGCGGCAGGCGGTGGCCTCGGTCGCCGGACCGCGCTGCATCTGCTCGAATTCGAGCACGAAGCGCGTGACGCTGTCGCTGACGCGGACCGGCCTGATGCCGTTCTTCGAAGGATTGATCTTCTCCGGTCTGGAAATACCCTCGAAACGGACGAAGCCGGCGCCGGACGTATTTCTATACGCGGCCGAGACCATGAAGTCCGATCCGCGCCAGACCTTCGTCGTCGAGGATTCGGTACATGGCGTCACCGGCGCGAAGGCCGCCGGCATGCGGGTTATCGGTTTTACCGGCGCGGCGCACACCTATCCGGGCCACGCCGACCGGCTTACCGAGGCAGGCGCGGAAACCGTCATCCGCCGCTGGGCGGAATTTCCTTCCGTCCTCGCCGCGCTGTCGGAATGGGCGGAGCAGATTTAGATCGAAGTCCGGCGCCGCCATTCTTGGTCGCTACAACCTAGCCGCCTATTTCTTTTTTTTCGGCGCCTTTCCGGCTTCCGGCCCGGAATCGAAACCTGCGAAGACCTGTATGTTGCGCTTGGCCGGTGCGTCGAAGGTGACGTTCGGGTTGCTGTAGAGGAATTGCGCGGCTTCGGACGTATCGGTGAGTTGCGCCGGATATTTGGCGAGGTTCGA
>JBQCFA010000464.1:0-4653 GCA_051959695.1 Rhizobiaceae bacterium | reverse complement strand
GCCGCAATTCCGGCGTGGAGGCGCCCGCGCCCGTCTCCGGGGCAAGCAGGGCAAGATCGCGGCGAAGCGCGTCGCCATCGATCATTTCGTCGAGCTTCAGCGCAATCTTCGCCATTTTCGCTTCGGCATGTCCTTTTCGGGCGCGGTCTATAGCGCGAAAAGACGGCGATGGATACGGGGTCCGGGGAAAGCGGAGCGGTTGGGCGTCAAGGCCCCGCAGGGCCCAAACCACCATCGCTTTACGCGATCGCAATCTTATCGGGAAAGAATGGCGCCCACGGGAAAGGGCGGTTCGGGATGACCATCTCCGCGGAAAATCGAGGCATCGAGCGGCCCGTTCGGCGCGGCGCACTCATCAGGCGATTCCCGGTGATCGTGGCATGGGCGGCGGTTTCGCTCGTTCTCTCCCTGTGCGTGCTGATCGGCTATTCCCCCAACAGCGACCTCGACGACCTCCTCAAGCTGGTCGAAATCAGGAATTTCCTGGACACCGGCGCCTGGTTCGACCGAACCATAGGAGGCATCCTCCAGCCCGAGCCCTTCGTCTCCCACTGGGTGCGGCTGGTGGACCTTCCCTACGCCGCGCTTGCGGCACCGCTTTCGGCCCTCATCGGCCGCGAGGCGGCGCTGGCGGCGGTCTGCCATGCGGTTCCGCTGCTCCTCCTCCTTCCGGTCCTTCACGCCTTCCGACGGATCGTCGCCGCCTACGGCTTCGACCGGCCGGATGCCGTCTTTTTCATCTCGCTTCTCTTCGTCGTACCGTCGCTTTTCGAGTTCGCGCCAGGCAGGATCGACTATCACAATCTCGAGCTGGCCCTTCTTCTGACGGCCATAGCGCTCTCCCTGTCGCCGCGGCCGCCGGCGTTCCTGATCGGCGCGCTGACCGCGCTGACGCTCGCGATCAGCGTCGAGTTCCTGTTTTTCTTCGCTCTCCTCATGGCGGTCTTCGCCGGCGCCTTCATGCTCGGCCAGGCAGGCGCCGATCGCAGGCTTGCCCGCTTCGGCGCGGGACTGGCCTTGACGGCGGTACTTCTCTACGCGGCCATCGTTCCGCCCCGGCACTACGGTGCGGTCACCTGCGACACCTATTCGACGCCGCACCTGCTGGCCCTGGTCTCCGCCGGCCTGTCGTTTGTCCTCGCGGCCGGTCTCTCAGGCCGCATCGGCCGCCCGACGAGCCGCGCCGTGCTGCTCGGCCTGTGCGCCGCCGCCAGCCTGGCGATCCTGATCGCTCTCTTTCCCGAATGCCGCGCCGGGCCCTATGGGGAACTCAGCGGCTATGTGAAGGATGCCTGGCTGTCCAGGATCGGACAGGAGAAGGACATCCTGCATCGGCCGAATGTCGTGCTTTCGCCGGACATGGTCGGGGTCGCACTGCTCATCGTCGGCGCCCTGGCGCCGGCGGCTTTCGCCTGGCGCGACCGGTTCCGCCGGCGCGAACTGACGGTACTCGCGCTCTTCAGCCTGCTAGCGGTCATGCACGCGCTTTTCTACCTGCGATATTTCCGCTACACCGCCTTCTTCGCCGGCCCGGGCCTGGTGCTGGCATTCGCGGCATGCGCCCCGCAACTGGCGGGAAAGGGCAGAGTGCTGGCCGGGCCCGCCACACGGTTGCTGCCGCCGGCCGCCGCCGCGGTCGGACCGGGTCTCGCTCTGGTGGCGGGGCTGGTGGCGTACCATGTCGTCGACAAGGTACATGCGAAAATGCCTCCGAGCGGCGCCGAGCTCGCCAGCGTCTGCGATTTTCCGGATTCGGCCCTGCCCGGCTGGCCGCAAGGCGCCCGCCTGTTCGCTCCGCCCGATCTCGGTATCCGCCTGCTGGCCGCGGAGCCGCGCGTCACGGCGACCATCGTGGCGACGCCGCATCATCCGTCATGGAGGGGGATCGAACGGGTCTATCGCTTCTTCGACCCGAAAACACCCGACCCGAGGAGATATCTGGACGAATCGATGGCCACCCATGTCGTGGTCTGCGCATGGCGCGGCAGGCCCCTGCCCGACCTCCAGAAAGCATTCCCGCTGACGCTGGACCTGATCGAGGGCCATCCGCCCGAATGGCTGAGCCCGTGCCCTCTTCCACCTGCTTCGCCGATCCGCGTCTATCGCTATCCGTCGGCCGGCGGGGCGGCGGACGCCTGTCCCACGGTGGCGGCTTCCCCGGCCGGCTGATCCAATCCGGCTATCGGGAGGCCATCCCCTTCAAGCGGTACAACGCCTCCAGCGCGTCGCGCGGGGTCATCTCGTCGGGTTGCAGCGCCCCGATCGCCGCGGCAAGTGCGTCGTCGGCCCTCGGCCGGGGCTGCTCGCGACGCACCGCCACCGAAAACAGCGGCAGATCGTCGATCAGGCGTTCAGCCTTGCCCGAGGTCTCTCCGGCCTCGAGCTGATGCAGGACTTCGCGCGCCCGCTCCACCACGGCCTCCGGCAGGCCGGCAAGGCGGGCCACCTGGACCCCATAGGAACGGTCGGCGGCGCCGCGCGCCACTTCGTGCAGGAATACGACGTCGCCCTCCCACTCCTTGACCCGCATGGTGACGTTGTGGAGCCGCCGGAGCTTGCCGGCGAGCGCTGTCATTTCGTGGAAATGCGTGGCGAAGATGGCGCGGCAACCATTCTTCTCGTGCAGGTACTCGACCGCCGCCCAGGCGATGGAAAGCCCGTCGAAGGTGGCCGTGCCGCGCCCGATCTCGTCGAGGATGACGAGGGACCGCTCGCCGGCCTGGTTGAGGATGGCGGCCGTCTCGACCATCTCCACCATGAAGGTCGAGCGTCCGCGCGCCAGATCGTCCGAGGCGCCCACGCGGCTGAAAAGCCGGTCGACGACGCCGATGCGGGCACGGCGCACCGGTACGAAGGAACCGGCCTGCGCCAGGATGGCGATCAGCGCGTTCTGGCGCAGGAAGGTCGACTTGCCGCCCATGTTGGGGCCGGTCAGGAGCCAGATCGCGCCGCGCCTGCCGCCATCTTCCGGCGACAGGTCGCAATCATTGGCCACGAAGGGATCGCCTGCCTGCCGGCGCAGCGCCTGCTCCACCACAGGGTGACGTCCGCCTTCGATGTCGAAAGCCAGGCTGGAGTCCACTTCGGGCCGGCGGTAGTCCTCGCTTTCGGCAAGCGCCGCCAGCGCGGCGGAAACGTCGAGCACGGCGAGCGCCTCCGCCCCGGCGCGGATCGCCTGCGCCTCGGAGACGGCCTCCGCGACGAGCGTATCGAACACGGCCAGCTCGATAGAGAGCGCGCGGTCGGCGGCGTTGGCGATCTTGGTTTCCAGCTCGGCCAGTTCCGTCGTGGTGAAGCGCATGGCGCTCGCCATGGTCTGGCGATGGATGAACCGGGCGCGGGCAGCGTCCGATCCGGTCATCGCCTCGCGATGGTTGGCGGTGACCTCGATATAGTAGCCGAGCACGTTGTTGTGGCGGATCTTGAGCGAGCGGATGCCGGTCTCGTCGGCAAGGTCGCGCTCCATGGCGGCGATGACACGCCGCGACTGGTCGCGCAGGGCACGCATCTCGTCCAGTTCGGCATCATAGCCGGCGCGCACCAGTCCTCCGTCGCGTTTCAGCAACGGCAGGTCGTCGGCAAGCGCGGCGGACAGATGGTCGGCGAGAGCCCGCGGCAATGCGGCGATCGCAGCGCCTGCAGCCTCGAGTTCGGCAGGCAATGCCCCGCGCGGCGCGAGTTCGGCGATGGCGCGGGCGGCGGCGAGGCCGGCGGCAAGAGCGCCCAGATCGCGCGGCCCACCACGGTTGAGCGCCAGCCGCGAAAGCGCACGCTGCATGTCGGGCGCGCCTTTCAGCAATTCGCGCAGCGCCTCCCTCAGCCGCTGTTCGCCAAGCATGAAGGAAACCGAATCCAGGCGCGCGCCGATCGCAGCCGGATCGGTGAGCGGCGACATCAGGCGTTCCGCCAGGAGCCGCGCCCCGGCGCCGGTGACGGTCCGGTCCACCGCGTTCAGGAGGCTTCCGCCGCGGCTGCCCGAGAGCGTGCGGCAGAGTTCGAGATTGGCGCGGGTCGCCGGGTCGATGAACAGCGAGGAACCGGCCTCCTCGCGCTCGGGACGCATCAGCGGCGGGCGCTCGGCCTTCTGCGTCTTCTCGACATAGGCGATGGCGCCGGAAATGGCCGACAGTTCGGCCCGCGAAAACCGGCCGAGCCCGTCGAGCGTGGCGATGCCGAAGAAGCGGCAGATGCGGTCGGCGGCGCCGGCCGAATCGAAAAGGATCGACGGCTGCGGACTGGCGACGCGGCCGAGCATGTCGAAGACGGGACGCAGCGCCTCGTCGTGGAAGACCGGTTCGGCGACGACCAGTTCGCGCGGATCGATGCGCAAGATGTCGGTCAGGAGCCGCTCGGGCGCTGTCTCCGTGACGCGGAACGTGCCCGTCGATATGTCGATCCAGGCGAGCGCCAGACTTCCCTGCGTGGCCGCCTCGCCATTGCGCTCGCCACCTCTCGCCGTCTCGCCCTTGATGCGGCCGAGCGCCATAAGATAGCTGGTCTCGGCGGCGGCGAGCAGCTTCTCCTCGGTGATGGTGCCGGGCGTGACCAGCCGGATCACGTCGCGGCGGACGACGGATTTCGAGCCGCGCTTCTTCGCCTCGGCGGGGTCCTCCATCTGCTCGCAGACGGCGACGCGATGGCCGAGCGCGATCA
>JBQCFA010000463.1:0-7344 GCA_051959695.1 Rhizobiaceae bacterium | reverse complement strand
TGGACGCGCTCGGCAATCCGATCGACGGCAAGGGCCCGATCAAGGCCAAGGAGCGCAAGCGCGTCGACGTGAAGGCGCCCGGCATCATCCCGCGCAAGTCGGTTCACGAGCCGATGTCGACGGGCCTGACGGCGATCGACGCGCTCATCCCCATCGGCCGCGGCCAACGCGAGCTCGTCATCGGCGACCGCCAGACCGGCAAGACCGCCATCATCCTCGACACCTTCCTCAACCAGAAGCCGCTGAACGAAGGCGACGACGAGAGCGCCAAGCTCTACTGCGTCTATGTCGCCGTCGGCCAGAAGCGCTCCACCGTCGCCCAGTTCGTCAAGGTGCTGGAAGAGCGCGGCGCGCTGCCCTATTCCATCATCGTCGCCGCTACGGCTTCCGATCCGGCCCCGATGCAGTTCCTGGCGCCTTTCGCCGGCTGCACGATGGGCGAATATTTCCGCGACAACGGCAAGCATGCCGTGATCGCCTATGACGACCTTTCCAAGCAGGCTGTCGCCTACCGGCAGATGTCGCTCCTGCTGCGCCGCCCGCCGGGCCGCGAGGCGTATCCCGGCGACGTTTTCTACCTGCATTCGCGGCTGCTCGAGCGCGCCGCCAAGATGAACGACGACAACGGCGCCGGTTCGCTGACCGCGCTTCCGGTCATCGAGACGCAGGCCAACGACGTCTCGGCCTATATCCCGACCAACGTCATCTCCATCACGGACGGCCAGATCTTCCTGGAGACGAACCTGTTCTTCCAGGGTATCCGTCCGGCCGTGAATGTCGGCCTGTCGGTTTCGCGTGTCGGTTCCTCGGCCCAGATCAAGGCGATGAAGCAGGTTGCCGGGTCGATCAAGGGCGAGCTCGCGCAGTACCGCGAGATGGCGGCGTTCGCGCAGTTCGGTTCCGACCTCGACGCGGCCACCCAGCGCCTGCTCAATCGCGGCGCGCGCCTGACCGAGCTCCTGAAGCAGCCGCAGTTCTCGCCGCTGAAGACGGAAGAGCAGGTCGCGGTGATCTTCGCCGGCGTCAACGGCTATCTGGACAAGCTCGCCGTCGCCGATGTCGGCCGCTTCGAGCAGGGGCTGCTCGCCCATATGCGCTCGGAGGGCAAGTCGGTTCTTGGCGCCATCCGCAAGGAGAAAGCGCTGTCGGACGATCTTCGCGACAAGCTGAAGGCCCAGATCGACGCCTTCGCCAAGAACTTCGCCTGACGCTGGGGGACGGTTTCGGGCATGGCGTCACTCAAGGACCTGCGCAACCGTATCGCCTCGGTCAAGGCGACGCAGAAGATCACCAAGGCGATGCAGATGGTCGCCGCGGCGAAGCTGCGCCGCGCCCAGGAAGCGGCGGAGGCGGCGCGGCCATATTCGCAACGGATGGCCACGGTGCTTGCCAATGTCACGCGTACGCTCAGCGCCGGCGCGGACGTGCCGGCGCTGATGGGCGGCACCGGCAGGGATGAAACCCATCTTCTCGTGGTCTGCACGGCCGAACGCGGATTGTGCGGCGGCTTCAACAGCCAGATCGCGCGGTTGGCGCGCGATCATGTCCGGCGCCTTCTGGCCGAGGGTAAGAAGGTCAAGATCATCTGCGTCGGCAAGAAGGGCTTCGACATACTGCGCCGTGACTTCGGCGCCCTGATCATCGAGCGCATCGACCTGCGCGAGGTGAAGCAGGTCGGCTTCGCCAATGCGGACGCGATCGCCCGCAAGGTGATCGCTCTTTTCAATGACGGCCAGTTCGACGTCTGCACGCTGTTCTATTCGCAGTTCAAGTCGGTCATCTCGCAGGTGCCGACGGCACAGCAGCTCATTCCGCTCAAGACGGAAGCCCCCTCCGACGAGGAGGAAGCAGCGGGCGGCGCGATCTACGAATACGAGCCGGACGCCGGCGAGATTCTCGGCGATCTCATCCCGCGCAACATCGCGGTGCAGATCTTCCGCGCACTTCTGGAGAACGCGGCCGGCGAGATGGGCGCCAAGATGACGGCGATGGACAATGCGACGCGTAATGCGGGCGACATGATCAACAAATTGTCGATCACCTACAATCGCCAGCGCCAGGCGCAGATCACCAAGGAACTGATCGAAATCATTTCGGGCGCCGAGGCGCTCTAGACGGACAGGAAGAGGTTAGACATGGCGAAAGCAGCGACCCCCAAGACCGCCGCCAAGGCCGCTCCGAAGGCAGCCGCGAAAGCAGCGACGAAGCCCGCTTCAAAAGCTGCCGCGCCGAAGACGGCGGCAAAGGCGGCATCCAAGCCGGCCGAGAAGAAGGTATCCGCGCCGGTGCGCAAATCGACCGCCGTCGCGACCGGCACGGTGGCGCAGGTCATCGGCGCCGTCGTCGACGTCGCCTTCGAAGAAGGCCACCTGCCGGCGATTTTGAACGCGCTCGAGACCGACAATGGCGGCAACCGCCTCGTGCTGGAAGTGGCGCAGCATCTCGGCGAGAACACGGTCCGCTGCATCGCCATGGACACGACCGAAGGCCTGACCCGCGGCCAGTCGGTCGGCGACACCGGCGCTCCCATCTCGGTTCCGGTCGGCCCGGAGATGCTCGGCCGCATCATCAACGTCATCGGCGAGCCGGTGGACGAGGCCGGCCCGGTCGATGCGACCGAATACCGCCCCATCCACGCCCCGGCTCCGGCCTATGTCGAGCAATCGACGGAAGCCGCGATCCTCATCACCGGCATCAAGGTGATCGATCTGCTCGCTCCCTATGCCAGGGGCGGCAAGATCGGCCTGTTCGGCGGCGCCGGCGTCGGCAAGACCGTGCTGATCCAGGAACTGATCAACAACATCGCCAAGGCGCATGGCGGCTATTCGGTGTTTGCCGGCGTCGGCGAGCGTACCCGCGAGGGCAACGACCTCTATCACGAGTTCATCGAATCGGGCGTCAACAAAAAGGGTGGCGGCCAGGGTTCCAAGGCGGCCCTGGTCTACGGCCAGATGAACGAGCCGCCCGGCGCGCGTGCCCGCGTCGGCCTTACCGGCCTGACGGTTGCCGAATATTTCCGCGACCAGGGTCAGGACGTGCTGTTCTTCGTCGATAACATCTTCCGCTTCACCCAGGCGGGTTCGGAAGTGTCGGCGCTTCTTGGCCGTATCCCGTCGGCCGTGGGCTATCAGCCGACGCTCGCCACCGACATGGGTGCGCTCCAGGAGCGCATCACCACGACCACCAAGGGCTCGATCACCTCGGTGCAGGCCATCTACGTGCCGGCCGACGATTTGACCGATCCGGCGCCCGCGACCTCCTTCGCCCATTTGGACGCGACGACGACGCTGTCGCGCTCGATCGCCGAGAAGGGCAGCTATCCGGCAGTGGATCCGCTCGATTCCACCTCGCGCATGCTCGATCCGATGATCGTCGGTGATGAGCACTACCAGACGGCGCGCCTCGTGCAGTCGACCCTGCAGCGCTACAAGTCGCTGCAGGACATCATCGCCATCCTGGGCATGGACGAGCTTTCCGAAGAGGACAAGATGACGGTTGCGCGCGCCCGCAAGATCGAGCGCTTCCTGTCGCAGCCCTTCTTCGTGGCCGAGGTCTTCACCGGCTCGCCGGGCAAGCTGGTCGATCTCGCCGACACGATCAAGGGCTTCAAGGGCCTGTGCAACGGCGAATACGACCACCTGCCGGAGGCGGCCTTCTACATGGTCGGCACCATCGAGGAAGCGGTCGAGAAGGCCGAGCGCCTTGCGGCGGAAGCGGCGTAAGAACGGCAGTCGGCAATAGGGAGTAGGCAGTCGGGTACAGATGGATGTCGGACATGCATTTTTCCGACTGCCGACTGCCGACTGCCTGAAGAAATATGGCTGAATCTTTCAAGTTCGAACTGGTCTCGCCCGAACGGCTCCTTGTGTCCGAGGAGGTCGAGTCCGTGATCGTGCCAGGTAAGGAAGGCGAGATGACGGTGCTTGCCCGCCATATGCCCGTCATGACGACGATGCGGCCGGGTATCATCACGGTGAAGACCACGGACGGCCGCACTGAGCGCTATGTCGTCTATGGCGGCTTCGTCGATATCCTGCCGGATTCGCTGACTCTGCTGGCGGAGTTTTCCGTCCATGAGAACGATCTCGACCGTGCCGACCTAACCCGGCGGGTGCAGGAGACGCGCGATCAGATTTCGCAGGCTGAAAGCCCTGAACATCGCACCAAGCTGGAAGAGTTCCTGCACCAGCTCGTCACGCTTGAGAACGCGATGATCCCGGCCTGAATTTTCGGCCGAAGCGAAATCAAGAGCGGGCCTGGCCCGCTTTTTTATTGCCGCTGGCCGGCTGGAGTGGAATTTCGTTCGTCCCAACTGCGTTGATGCGACAGAAGGCCGGAGGACGACGAATTGCCGTCGCGCCCCGTGCGGTCTATGTAGCAGGCATGAGCGACACCTCCATCGGCACGGGACGGCTGAGCGATCTCGCCAACCCGACGCGGTTCATGGCGCTGGCCGACCGGCTGGTTCCGTGGATGGCCGGGTTGTCGGTCGTGATCCTGGCTATCGGCCTGTGGGCTAGCTTCAACGCGCCGGCGGACTACCAGCAGGGCACGACGGTCCGCATCATGTATATCCACGTGCCCTTCGCATGGCTGGCCATGCTCTGCTACACGCTGATGGCGGCCTCTGCACTCGGTACGCTTGTCTGGCGCCATCCGCTTGCCGACGTAGCGCTGAAATCGGCCGCGCCGATCGGCGCCGCCTTCACCTTCCTGGCTCTCGTCACCGGCTCGATCTGGGGCAAGCCGATGTGGGGCACGTGGTGGGTCTGGGATGCCCGGCTGACCTCGGTATTCGTCCTCTTCCTCATGTATCTCGGCCTGATCGCGCTGTCGCGCGCGCTCGGGGACCCGCAGAGATCGGCGCGCGCCGTGGCCGTGCTCACCCTAGTCGGCTTCGTCAACATCCCGATCATCAAGTTTTCCGTCGACTGGTGGAACACGCTGCACCAGGGCGAATCCATCTTCCGCCTCGACGGCCCGACGATCGCGCCGAGCATGCTGTGGCCGCTGGCCGTCATGGCGCTCGGTTTCACGGTGCTGTTCTTCACCCTGCACATGATGGCGATGCGCACCGAGATATTGCGACGCCGGGTGGCCACCATGCGCCGCCTGGCCGCGCGGCGCGCCGACGGACGGTAGGATGGACCATCCCTGGTTCGTCGCCGCCGCCTACGGCATCTCCGCGATCGTCATCGGCGGCGTGGTCCTGTGGGCTCTCCTCGACGGCCGCGGCCGGAGGCGCGGCATCGTAGAGCTGGAAACGAGTGGCGTGCGCCGCCGCTCCGAGCGGAACGAGGCTGGGGAGGCATGAGCGTGGAGGGCGAACGCGCCGCGAAGCCTCGTATCTGGCTCGTCGCCTTGCCGATCGTCGTCTTCGCCGGCCTTGCCGCCGTATTCCTCATCCAGCTTCGGTCGGGAGCAGATAGTTCGTTCGTGCCCTCCGCACTAATCGGGCACGCGGCGCCCTTGACGAATCTCCCCGCGCTTGCGGGCGGAGGTCTGCCCGGCCTGGTTTCGGCCGATTTCATGGGGGAGGTCACGCTGGTCAATGTCTGGGCGTCCTGGTGCGCGCCCTGCCGCGAGGAGCAGCCGCTCTTGATGACGCTGAAGGGCGACCCGCGCTTTCGGCTCGTCGGTCTGAACTACAAGGACAAGCCGGAAAACGCACTGCGTTTCCTTGGCCAGATGGGCAACCCCTTCGCCGCCATCGGCGTCGACGAGAGCGGCCGCGAGGCGATCGACTGGGGCGTCTACGGCGTTCCGGAAACCTATCTCGTCGGCAAGGACGGCCGCATCCTCTACAAGCATGTCGGCCCCTTCACCGAACAATCGATCGCGGCCGAGCTGATGCCCGAAGTCGAGAAGGCCGTTGCCGCCGGGTCATGAACGATCGAATCGCCAAACATTTCGAAGCGCAAGCCAAAGCCTGCGATGCACTGGGCTCGCCCTTCACCGCACGTGTCTGCCGCGCCGCGATCCAGGTTCTCGACGAAGGCACCGAGACGGGGAGACGCATCCTCGGCTGGCCGGGCGACGTCTCTGCCGCCGCCGTGTCGCTTAGACTCGCCGGCGGCCTGCATGCACTGGTCCTCTCGGGTAACGACGAGGGCCTGGCCGCCGTCTATCCGCCCCACGAGGCCGGGGACGAAGAATTGCGCGAAGCGCTGGCGGCGGCGTTACGGCGGCACGATGCGCGACTGCTGCTCTCGCTGGATTCACCGCCGCAGACCAACGAGGTGGCACGGTCCGGCCTGCTGCTGCCCGGCTTTATCTTCATTGCGCGCCAATTCGGGCTGGAGCTGGCGATCCGGGAAATCGGCTCGAGCGCTGGGCTCAATCTGAATTTCGACCGTTTTCGCTACAGTTATGGGTTGGAGGATTGGGGCGACGAGGCCTCGCCTGTGCATCTTTCGCCCGAGGTGAGAGGCGATTTTCCGCCGCCGCTCGACGGTGCGCTTTCCATCGCCGATCGCATGGGCTGCGACATCGCGCCGATCGACCCCGCCGACGCGGCGAGCCGCCTCAGGCTGCGCTCCTATGTCTGGGCCGATCAGTCGGCACGCCTCGAGCGGCTGGACGCCGCGATCGCCGTCGCCGAACGCTTTCCAAATTCGATCCTCAAGGCGGATGCCGCCGATTTCGTACGGAAAAGCCTGGCCGAGCGTGCGCCCGGCCAGGCTTTCGTGCTGTTTCATTCGATCATGTGGCAGTACATGCCTGAGCCGACGCGTCGATCCATCGAAAGCTCTATGCGAGACGCTGGGCGGAACGCCTGGGCCGTTTCACCGCTTGCCTGGCTCCGCATGGAGCCGCTGGCCGACAAGGCACGCCACGCCACGCTTTCGCTGACGACGTGGCCCGACGGCGAGACCCGGCATCTGGCGAATTGCGACTATCACGGTCGCTGGATCGAATGGACGGCCGGGTAACGCCCGATCAGCCGTAGATCTGCTGGCGGACGTGATAAAGCATCTCCGCGCGGTTGCCGTTCATGTCGGCGAGGTCGCGGTCCGAGAGCGACAGGATTTCCGAAACCAGCGCATTGTAGCGCTTGCGCTTGGCAATCCGCTGCCTGGCGTTTTCGATGACATTGTTCAGAATCATGAGAGGTCTCCATTCATGGCGGTGCTGGCGACACCGCTCTGGTTTTCCTCCCTGGGTTCCCTAACAAGATGGCGTGAATATTTTGCGACGCAACATTCTATGCTGCAACGCAGCAATGAGCTTGGTGCATAGCTCGAGGGCGGCGGCGGCGGAAAAGCGCGACTATCCCCCTTCCTTCTCCTCCAGCGAATGCCGCGCGATCAGCGGCATTTGCGTCAGCATGAAAAGGAAGGTTAG
>JBQCFA010000462.1:0-11159 GCA_051959695.1 Rhizobiaceae bacterium | reverse complement strand
CCGGCGACCGTCGCCAGGCTGATCTGCCGGAACACTTCCGGGTCGATCAGCCGACGCATTTCGAGACCGGGCAGCAGCGGCAGGTTCTCCGGCATCACCGCGCAGCCCAGACCGGCCCTGACCAGCGACTGGATCCAGTCCTCGCGCTCGCCGACATAGCGGATGTTGACGGCGTCGTAGGGTTTGATGGCGCCGAGCCGAGCCAGGTTCGAGGGAAATTCGCAATGCAGCCGCTTGACGTAGTTCTCGCCCTCGAGTTCGCGTAGCGGCACGGCATTCATCTGGCCGAAGCGGTGGCCGGGAGCGAAGGATATATAGAAGGCCTCCCTGAACAGCGGCGTCATCCGGATGCGCTCGTCGAGAACGGGCGAACTCGTCAGCGCGATGTCGATCTCGCCGCCGAGCAGCGCGCCTTCCAGTTCCTCGCAATTGGCTTCCCAGATGTGCAGTTCGAGTTCGGGCGCCTCGCCGCGCAGGGTCGTGAGGTAGCCGGTCAGCACGTCCGCGCCGATCGACGCGAAGATCCCGAGTTTCAGCCGCGAGCCGGTGAGCGCTGTATAATCCTTTGCCTCGCGCCTGGCCGCATCTGCCGCGTGGCTCATCACCGAGAAATGCTGGAGCATCAGCCGGCCGAGATCGGTCAGGTGCGTCAGGTGCCTTTCACGCCGAAAAAGCTGTCCGCCGAGCTCCTCCTCCAACTGCCGGATGCCGCGGCTGAGCGAGGGTACGCTAACGCCGCACTGCTCGGCGGCCCGGGTAAAGTTCAACGTCTCCGCCACTGTCAGGAAGTAGCGTATCTGGTGCATTTCCATGGTAAGCCGGTCCCCGCCTGATCGCCAGATGCTAGCGTATCGACAGACGCGTAACCAGACGGGGATGAAGGCGTCCGACGCAGCCGGTTGCCGGCGAATTCCGCGAGGAGGTCGGGGATGGCGGCGCTTGTAAGCAGGCCCGGCTCAGCCACCAGCCGCCTCGACCAGGTAGGTTTGCGGCAACGGCATCAGTGCCTCCGCGAGCAGCGAGCATGCCGTATCGTCGGCGCCGGACAGGAGAACGTGGACGATGGTCCGCTTGCTGGCGTCGACGCTGACCTCGACCTCCAAGGTGACGTCCGGGCCCAAAAGTCCGGCGGCTTCCTGCCGGACTTTCTCCTCGACCGCCCTGTCACGCAGCGCCGGCTTGAAGATCTTGCCGACGGCGGTCACCGGAAGGGCGTCGATCTGCATTATGGTCCGCGGGCGCGCCGGCGGCTCGTGCACATGGGTCTCGAGATAGGCCGACAATGCCGCGCTATCGATGGCTGCGCCCGGCCGTGCAACGACGAAGAGCGCCGGCACCTCGCCGGCATACTGGTCGGGCATGCCGACGGCGGCGCTGATCTGTACGCCCTCGAACTGGTTCG
The DNA here is from genome assembly GCA_051959695.1 of Rhizobiaceae bacterium. GTDB lineage: Bacteria > Pseudomonadota > Alphaproteobacteria > Rhizobiales > Rhizobiaceae > Mesorhizobium_L. The sequence goes on along the minus strand of JBQCFA010000462.1, from coordinate 9,757 downwards.
CCACGTCCTCGATGGCGGCCGGATCGATGTTGTGGCCGCTCCTGACGATCAAATCCTTCTCGCGGCCGGTCAGGAACAGCCGCTCGTTTTCGTCGAGATAGCCGACGTCGCCGGTGGTCAGCCACCCGTCCGGCGAAAGCGTGCCGACATTGTGGGCAGGGTCGACATAGCCCGGAAAGACCTGCGGCCCGCGCACCTGGACGTGGCCGCTTTCGTTCGGCCCGCATATGCGGATGGCGTCCGCATGGAGCGAAACGATCCTCGTTTGCGAGTAGGGCGACCGGAAGCCGACGGAACCCATGACGGGCTCGCCCGACCCCGGATTGAAGGCGATCGCGGCCGCCGTCTCCGTCATTCCATAGGTTTCGAAGATGCGGATCCCGGTGACCGCCTCGAAGCGCTGGCCGACAGCCTTGGGAAGCACCGCCCCGCCGGTCATCGCCATGCGCACACGCGACAGGTTCTTCCCCTCGGCCCAGGAGGTCGTCAGCGCCACCAGCGATGTCGGAACGCCGCCGACGACAGTTGCCTCGAAATGCTCCGCGATCTTCCAGTAGTTGGCGATCACCGCAGGCGGACGCAGTGCATAGGGCGAGGGCACGACGACATGGCCTCCTGCCGCAAGCGGCGCCAGGCCGACGGTCATCGTCCCGCCGACATGGAAGAAGGGCAGGCCGTCGATGACGACGTCGTCCTCGCAATAGCCGAAGATTTGGGCGAAGCCGAAGGCGGCATGGATCTGGTTGCCGTGGGTGAGCTGGACGAGCTTGGGCCGTCCGGTCGTACCCCCGGTGTGGAACAGGGCGCATATGCTGTCGCGATCGCCGGCGGGCTCGAAATCCAGCGCGTCGGCCCGATGGCGGGCAAGGCGATCGGCCAGCCTCTCGCAGCCGCGGCTGGTCTCGGCGCCCTCGCCGATAACCAGGACATTCCGCAGGGTGGGAACACGGTCGAAGACGCCCTTTGCCTTCGACCAGCAGGTCTCGTCGGCGGCGGCCGAAGCGAGCACCAGGACCGTGGCTTCCTGCGCGTTCAGCAGATCAATGATCGCGTCGCCGTTGAGCAGGTAGTTCAACGTGCTCGCCACGCCTGCGACCTGGGCCCCAAGAAGCAGCGCCGGCAGTTCCGGCAAGGTGGGCGCCAGAAAGGCAACCACCCCGTCGTCGGGTCCTATGCCGAGCGAGCGAAACAGGTTTGCCGCCCGCGTCACCTCGCCGAGAAGTTCGCGGTGGGTGAGGGATACGCCGACGTCGAGCGGGTCCTCGGAACGCAATACGGTCAATGCCTTGCGCCCGCCGACATGCACGGTGGTGGCCAGGAGGAGGTCGTAGAGGTTCCTGGCGGTGACCAAATCGTCGTAACGCTGCGCTTCGATCGCGACGATGTCGTCGATCGAACGGACCGGCCGTACGGGGCGCGTCGTCTTCAGCCCGGCCCGCATCAGTGCACCGCGGCATACATGATCGTCTCCTCGTCCGCCTTGTGCCCCTCGAACTCCTCCACGATACGCCCCTGCCGGCATACGAGGATACGGTCGGACAGTTGCAGGACTTCGGGCAGGTACGAGGAGATCACCATGACGGCGATTCCGTCATCGGCCAAACGATTGATGAGCTGGTGGATTTCGGCGATGGCGCCGACATCGACGCCGCGCGTCGGCTCGTCGAAGATGATGAGCTTCGGCTTCTGCACCAGGGACTTGGCCACCACGACTTTCTGCTGGTTGCCGCCGGAAAGTTCGATGACGCGCGCATCGCCGTTGATGGCCTTGACGTTCAGTGCCTCGATCCACTGCCGCGCCAGCGACTTCATCTCGTTCATGCTTATCGTGGCGGTCCTTGCCTGGCCGCCGGCGAGGGCGCCGAGATAGATGTTCTCGGCTATCGACATCGTCTCGAAGAACCCCTCCAGCTTGCGATCCTCCGTGACGTAGATGATGCCGTCGCGCACCGCCGGTCTCGGCACGCGGTAGCGCACAGGCTTTCCGTTGAGGCGCACCTGGCCGCCATGGAAGAAGTCACGCTTGAGAACGCCGGAGATGACCTTCGCCGTCTCGGTTCTGCCGGAGCCGATGAGGCCGAAGACGCCGGTGATCTGCCCCGCGAAAACGGAGAAGGAGGTGTTGCGCACGACGTTGCCCATGGACAGGTTCTGGACGCTCAGCACCTTGTCGCCGGGGCGGCGAATCCTGCGCTGCCGATTGGTGTTGTAGAGCTCGTCGGATAGCGACCGGCCGACCATCGCGCGCACGATCTTCTCGCGGTCGAAGGCCGACGCCGCATCGGTGATGATGCGTTCGCCGTCGCGCATGACGGTGATCCGGTCGGCGACCTGGAGAGCCTCTTCGAGCGCGTGCGAAATGAATATGATGGAGACGCCGCGCAACTTGAGCCGCTCCACGAGCGAGAAGAACTGGTGCTTTTCCTCGGGCGTCAGCGTCGCCGTCGGCTCGTCGAAGATGATGATTTGCGCGTTGTGGTGGACCGCCCGCGCGATCTCGACCATCTGCTTCTGTCCGGCGCCGAGGCCGGAGACCATCGCGGTCGGATCGACGTGGAAATTGAGCGATTGCAAGAACTGCTGTCCGGCGATGTAGATGCCGCGCAGGCGGTGGAAACGCTTGTCGTCGGTCAGGTAGATGTTCTGGGCAACGGTGAGCGAGGGCACCAGGCTCGTCTCCTGATAGACCATCGCGATGCCTTTTCGCAGCGCTTCCGACGGCGTCCGCAACTCGACCTTCTCGCCATCGATCCAAATCTCGCCGGAGGAAGGCTGCACCGCCCCGGCGAACATCTTCGTCAGCGTCGACTTGCCGGCGCCGTTTTCTCCGACCAGCGCGTGCACCTCGCCGCGCTCGAGCGTGAAGGAAACGTCCTTCACTGCGGGCACGCCGCGATACTCCTTGGTCGCGTTGCGCATTTCCAGGATGGGCGTCATTGCGACCCTCCCGCTTCGGCCGGCTCCAGCGCCACGACGACGCCGTCACCTCGCGCGGCGACGAATACGCGTCCGCCCGACTCGGCCACGCTGGTCACTCCGTGCGTTGCGCCGTCGGCGCGGCTCTGGAGCGACGCTACCGGCCTGAATTCCCGGTCGAGCCTTATGGCGAGGCCAGCGGACATCGTCGGCGCCCAGGGCTTGAGCAGGCCGAGATGCTTGACGCCTCCTCCCTGCAGCGATTCGTAGAAGCTGCGCCCCGACCTGAGCTTGGGGGCCACCCAGTATTGCGGCGGGACCTCCGCCATCATACGCCTCCGGTATGCCGGTTCGCGCAGTACGAATTCGACGAGCTGGCTGCGCGGAGCGAAAGCCGCCAGCCAGTAGCCGTCGCTCGCCGAGGCGATCCGGCCGGGATAACCGGGGAGATCGGAGATGATCGTGCGCGGCCTGGACGGAGCCGAAACGGCGATCCTGACAAGTCTGTGGCGCCAGGCTTCCGCGCAGACGAGTTCCTGGCCTTGGATGGCAAGTCCGGCGGGAAAGGCGAGCGCATCCACCATCTGCGAGCTGCTGCCACTTTCGAGGTCGATGCGCCAGATGCCGCCGGAAGTGTTCCGTTCAAGCAGGTCGCGCGCCCAGTCGGATGCGGTGTTGGTCGCCGACCCGTTCGCCACGAAGATATCGGAGCCGGACACGGCGACCGCGGTGATGCAGTTCAATCCCGGAGAAGTTCGATAACTGCGCCCGTCGAAGGCACCGCCTTCCATGACGATCTCGCCTGAGGACAAGGCAACGGCCAAGGCGTCCGCGCCGGCCGATGCAATGCAGGCGACCTCGTGCTTGTAGCTGCTCCTCACCGTCAGCCGCCCGTCCTCTTCCATCACGTAAAGCGTATCGGCGGCGGAGGTGACGATCCTGCCGCCGACGACCGCGAGGCAGTCGACGTCGGCAAGCGGGACACGCAGGCCCTGTTCGTCGAGAGCCCGGTTGGGTCGCAACGCCCCGTCGAGCGGCGGCACGGTCACGGCTGCCTCGCCGCGCCCGAGCAGATTGTCCAACATTCGTGTGAGGCCGCCGATCATGCACGCCCCCAATAGGATGACTGGCCCGTCCATTCTGGATCGGCGCCTTCCAGCCTGAGGCGGCCGACGCGGTTGTTGAGGATGCCGCCGATATAGAGATAGCCCTTGTGCTCGCGCATCGAGGTGATCATCGGATGGTTCTGGCCGCCGAGGTCCCACAGGGTTTCGATGATCCCGCCGTTTTCGTCGAAGCGGATAACGCAACCGGTGTTGATGTTCGGATACATCCATTCGTCCGGCGCGATGCGCCGCGCCATGCGCTTGCGGAAGCCCGGCATCTTCAGCGCAAGGTCCAGCGAGGGCGTGCGCATGCCGACGATCGCCAGCCAGTAGGTCCCGTCGGAGGCGCGGTTGATGTTATCGGGATAGCCCGGCAGGTCACTGATGACCACCTCCACCGTCCCCTTCCTTGGACCGTCGAACCAGTAACGGCTGACGCTGCAGGCCCAGGTCTGCGCGAACAGGAACGACTGTCCGTCATGCGTCATGCATATGCCGTTCGGGAAAAGCAGATCCTTCAGTATCGTGCGCGTCGTTCCCGTATTCGGGTCGAAGCAGATGATGCGACCGTTGCCGCGCGATTCCAGGCAGTCGACCGGCCATTCGTGCATCTCGTAGCGCACCGTCGCCTCGCTGAAGAAGACGCGTCCGTCGGGCGCGATATCGAGGTCATCGGCCAGCCGCAGGCGGGAATCATCGATGATCGAAAACCAGGAACGGCTGGTTTCGTCGGTCAGCTTCTCGATCGTCCGGTCCTTGCCGACCCGGTAGAGCCCCATGCCGCCGATGCAGCAAAGCAGCGATCCGTCACGCGCCATCGCCATGCCGAGGGGCCGGCCCCCGACATGGGCGAAGACTTCCTGCTTCGAATAGTCGGGCGCGAAGAAGCGTACGATATCGCCGGTGCGGTTGCCGACATAGATGTTGTCCTGCTCGTCGAGGATGACGTCCTCCGGCCCGTCGATACGGCCGAGACCGATCGCCTCGACGGGGCGCAGCCGGTCGTTGACCGCATAGGGGGAATCACCCTCCGTCGCCGGCGCGGATGGCAATTCCGAATAGGTCGGGGATACATAGACCTTGGACAGGAACTTGTGCCGGTTCTTCAGCCAGCGCACGTCGACCCCCACCGCCGCCAGCAGCACCAGGCCGAGCAACAGCGAACTGCCGCCCCTTTCGACCCCGAGACGCACGAGGCTGTTGACCATGATCATCACGGTGATCGATCCGAGGATCGCCTTGGCCGCCGAACCCCTGCCGCCTCCCAGGCTGTTGCCGCCGAGCACCGCCGCGGTCAGGGCGGTTATCTCCAGCCCCACGCCGGTGTCCGCGCCGGCCCCGCCGAGTCGCGAGGCGAACAACAGGCCCCCCAAGGTGCTCAACATGCCCGAGACGACATAGGTTGAGCAGATGACCCGGCGAACCGGGATACCGACATTGTGCGCGGACCTGCGCGAGCCGCCTGTGGCCATGACATGCCAGCCCAGGCGGGCGCGGGTGAGGACGAGGTGGGTGACGATGGCGACAACGACCACGACGACGACGCTGAAGGGAACGCCCAGCACGTCGCCCTCGCCGAAATAGAGCCAGAGGTCGGAGTCCACGAAGGAGGCGGCGATCGGGACAGAATATTTCAAAAGCATCATGTCGACGATGGCGCGAACGATGATCAGCGTGACGAGCGTGGTGAGAAAGGCCCGCAGCCGCAGGAAACCGACGAGCACGCCGTTCACCAGCCCGACGGCCGCGCCGCATGCCAGCGTCGCGGCGACGACCGCCCATACCGGCCAGCCTGCGACGTTCAGGAGGGCCAGCGCGACGATGTTGCCGAGGGCAAAGGTCGAGCCGACGCTGAGGTCGATGCCCCCGGCGACCATGACGATCATGAGTCCGATCACCAACAGACCGAATTCCCCCCATTGCCGAAGCAGGTCGGAGGCGCTTGTCGCTGTGAAGAAGCCGGGAATGAGCGTTCCGAAAGTCGCCACGACCACCAGCAGTATGAGCAGCGGGATGGCGTTCTCGACCCAGCGCTTGGTGAGTATCTCGCCGAGCAAATGGTCCGGCACGGCGCGGTACCGCCATCGGGTGATTGTGTCTGAGAGGGACATGCTGGTCGGATCTTTCAGCTATGGGAGACGGGCACGGGCCGCTGCGGTCCGTGCCCGGGGATGCGACCCGGTCAGCTCTTCGGCGGCAGCGACCAGCATGACGAAGGCGTCATGTTCTTCTTGGTGAGGAAGGTGATCGGCGTGAACAGCGTCGTCTTGGTCGATCCGGGCTTTTCCTTGAGCTGAAGCATCTGCTTGATCAGGTCGGCCATGTCGCGCGCCTGCCCCGGCACGAAATAGACGGCTACCTCCGAGAAGGTGCCGTTCTCGATGTTGTCGCAGGCTGTCTGGTTTCCGCCACCCTGGGTCAACAGGTAGATCTTCTTGCCTGATTCCTTGATGGCGGCGGCGGTCCCGACATCCATCACGTCCCAGAAGCCGGTGAGGGCACACAGGTCCGGATTCTGCTGGATGACGGTGGCCGCGATGTTCTTCGCCTTGGTGCTGTCCCAGTCGGCCGCCTGGTTGGCAACGACCTTGATCTCAGGATGTTTGGACAGGACATTGTCGATGCCCTTCATCTGATAGACGCTGGCGGCCGCCGTAAGGACGCCCTGGATGATGGCCACCTTGCCGCTGCCGCCATGGGCAGGTGAGCACACGTCGACAAGCCGCTGGGCGATCTGCTCGCCAAAGCCGACATAGTCGACGCCGACGAAGGCGTCAGTGGAGTAGCTCGAGCGCATGTTGACCTGGACGACGTAGATGCCGGCCTGCTCGGCCTTTTTCAGCAGCCTTGCATAAGACTGCACGTCGGGATTGTGGACGACGATGACGTCGGGCTTTTCGGAGATGAGCGAGGTGATCGCCTGTGCACCGGCGTCGGTGCTCCAGTTGGGATCGCGGACCTCGAATTTCACGCCGAGCGGCTCGAGGGCGGATTTGAGACCGGCGGCCCATCCTTCGGTCAGGTCGAACCCCATGGCGACCGGCACATAGGCGACGGTCTTGCCCTTGAAGGAATCGTAATATGGCGCGCGTGTCGGGTCGTCGATTCCTTGCGCCATGGTGGTTCCGGCGATGGCCGCAAAACCCGCCGCCAAAAGAAGTTTCTGGATCAATCTCATGATTTTCCTCCCTTTGAGACCGAGGCTAGATGTCCCCTTGCTGCGCAGTCTGCTCATCGCGGGGATTGAGGATCGTGTCGATGACGATCGCGGTGAGCAGGATGACACCCTTGATGACGTTCTGGACGGTGTACTGGATGTTCATGATCGTCATGCCGTTCAGCAGGACGCCGATGAGCAGCGTGCCGACGATGACGTTGCGGATTCCGCCGCGGCCGCCAGAAAGGCCAATGCCGCCAAGGACGACCACGAGAATGACGTCGTAGACGTAGGTCGACAGCGCGACGCGGGTATTCATGCTCGCCACCGACGCTGCGGTGACGATCCCGGCAACGTAGCCGATGAAAGCGGAAAGCACGTATTGCAGGACGATAACCGGACGTGCCGGGATGCCGGTGATGCGGGCGGCAAGCACGTTGTCGCCGACGGCGCGCAGATAGCGCCCGGAGCGCGTGTGGCGAAGAAAGACATGGCCGAGCAGGCATACCGCCGCGAACAGGAAGATCGGCACCGGCACGCCGAGCAACCTCCCCTGGCCCAGCCAGAGTATGCCGCGCGCGCCTTCGGGCATGTAGACGACGTCGAGGCCGAACAGGAAATAACGGCCAAAGCCATAGATAAGCGTGCCCATGGCCAGCGTCGCGAAGATGGCCGGGATCTCGACATAGGCGATAAGGCAGCCGCTGACGCAGCCGGTGAGCAGGCTGAACGCCAGTCCGATGGCGACGGCTTCGGGCAGGGCCAGACCGTCCGCCACGAGTTGCAGGGTCCAGGCCACCGAGATCGCCATCAGGGCGACCAGGGAGAGATCAATCCCGCGACCGATTACCACCAGCCCCATCGCGACGCCGAGAATTCCCAGGATCGAAACGCTTCGGACGAGATTCAGAAGGTTGTTGGCCGTCATGAATCCGGGAAGCGAAACGGCGAACCCGACGCAAAGCAGGACAGCCAGAGCAAACACGATCTGCTCCTGACTGAGGCGTCCGAACCTTTGCATGCCGGCCCTCCCCGCCGATGCGATAGACTTCAAGCAAGCCCGATGCGGGAGGTTATCGCTTTCGCGAGCATGTTCTTCTTCGACGACGCATCCTTTTTGCTTGAGAGCGCACTTCGTCGCCCTTGCGGCGGGGGTCCGCAACGGGATAAGCTTAAAGCCGGCTGATGAGAGCGGGCGCGTGGCATGGGGAATTCGCACGGCAGCCTGCCGCATTGCTTGGCCACGGGTGGAGGAGCCCATGGACCTCGTCTTTTCGACGGACGCGCTTCCGCAGGCGCAGCGTTACGCTGCGTGGCGAGACGCCATATGCGATGTCTATGTCCATGTGGACGTCAAGGCAGCCGACCCCGAGCGTTATCGAGGCTTCATACGCGAGACCAAGTTCGGCGAAGTGGTGCTGACGGACATCCTTCTGTCGGAACAGCGTATCCGGCGCAATGACCGGCACATTTCACAGCTCGACAAGGATTGTTGCTACGTGCAGCTGCCTCATGCCGGAAGCATAAGCGTCGTCCAGAACGGGAAGACCTACCGTTCCAATGCCGCGCGCGGCGCGATCTTCTCGGCGACCGAGCAATACGAGCTTTACGGCCATGGCGACGTCCGGTCGCTCTATCTGGAAATCCCCCGCGCCGCATTCGCCACGCGATTCCCGAACGGGCAGGTCCCGGTTTCCTCGACCATCAACATAGCCAGCGGGCTTGGCCGCATCGCCACGCAATACTGTTCGGCTCTCGCCACCGAAGCATCGAAGCTGGAGAACGCCAGCCGTTCACAACTCGGCAACCAGCTCATGGACCTTCTGGCTTTCACGCTGCTCTCGCCCGACGGCGATCTGCCGGCCACGGACCGCTCGGTGCAGAGCGCGCGACTGCGATCCGTGCAACAATGGATTGAGCTTCATATCGGCGATCCGGGGCTGACCCTGGAGAAGATCGCCATGGGAAACGGCATGTCGCTGCGCTACCTGCATGTGCTGTTCGAGAAGTGCGAGATGTCCGCGTCGGAATGGATCTGGAGCCGGCGGCTGCAGCTCTGCTACGATGCGATCGCCAAAGGGGGAGGGCGGACGCTCACAGCGATCGCCTTCGAACACGGCTTCAACAGCTCGGCCCATTTCAGCACGATGTTCCGCCGGCACTACGGCATTTCCCCGCGAGACGTGGTGGCGGGGTGCGTCGCGTAGGCCAGGCCCCAACAAAATGCCTTCACGCTCGTCGCCGCGCGGAGAACGAGCGGCAGCCACAGACCGTCACGGGAAGCTGCCGGAGGCTGTGCGACTTTCAGACTTCAAGCCACTCATGCCGAACGTTCGGATCGGCCATCAAGGCCGCCGGCGTACCCTCGAATACGATGCGGCCATGCCCCATCACATAGACCCGATGTGAGATGCGCAGCGCGATGACCAGGCGCTGCTCGACCAACAGGATGGAGATGCCGCGCCTGGCGATCTCCTGGAGCAGTTCGCCGATGCGCTCGACCATCTGCGGCGACAGACCTTCGGTCGGCTCGTCGATCATGACCAGGTCGGGATCTCCCATCAGCGTGCGGCAGATG
>JBQCFA010000461.1:0-6043 GCA_051959695.1 Rhizobiaceae bacterium | reverse complement strand
CGGCGGCGTATAAATTCCTTTCGCGAACTGAACGTCCTTCGGAACGTCGACGACGACGGGGCCCGGCCGGCCTGTCGTTGCGACGATGAAGGCCTCGTGGATGACGCCGGCAAGCTCGTTCACGTCCTTCACCAGCCAGTTGTGCTTGGTGCAGGGCCGCGTGATGCCGACCGTGTCGCACTCCTGGAAGGCGTCGGAGCCGATCAGCGCGGTAGGCACCTGGCCGGTGATGCAGACGATGGGGATCGAATCCATCAGCGCGTCCTGCAGCGGCGTCACCGCATTGGTCGCGCCCGGCCCGGAAGTGACCAGCATGACGCCTGCCTTCCCGGTTGAGCGGGCATAACCCTCGGCCGCGTGGCCGGCGCCCTGCTCGTGGCGGACCAGAATGTGTTGGACGTCGTCTTGTTGGAAAAGCTCGTCATAGATCGGCAGTACCGCCCCGCCCGGATAGCCGAAGAGATGCTTCACGCCATTGTCGCGCAGCGCCTGCACCACCATCTCGGCGCCCGTCATCTCTCGCCGGCCGGTTTCGGTATGGTCTTTGTTCATCGGATCGGTCCCGTATCTTCCGTGACTTCCTCACGGGCTTTCTGCGTTTAGTCCTGTCGCGGGCAATAAAAAAGGCCCCCGAGGGAGCCTGTGTCTGCGCATGAGTGGCTGTCGCCCGGCGGTTACACCGCCTTGCCCATGCGCCTGCGTACGAGAATGAGGGTCTTCTTCATGGGCGCGAACCATAAGGGCGGGCGCCCGGCGATGTCAACGCCCTTTCCTGCGCCGTCGCTTTTTGCGAATTTCAGCGATGCGCTCGACATCTTCCGCCTGAAGGTGACGGCCGCGCTCCAGGATCTCCAGCGTGTATTCCTCGTAGGTGAGGCCGAGCTTTTCCGCCCTCTCCTGCCGCATCAGCATGATCGTGGTCCCGCCGCGCGTGAACGCCTCCTTGCGCGCCGCGCGCCACGCCAGGAAGATGAAAGCATCGCCGTCGCCCCAGGGCGGCCCCTCATAGTCCTCGATCGGAGGACCGCCATTATCGCCAAGACGCCTTCTCCTCATTGCCGCATCACGACGACAAGATAGACGGCGTCGCCGGGGCCGGGCGCGTGATAGGTGCAGTCCGCCGGCGCGCCGAGCTTGAGGCAGTCGCCCGCCTGCAGCCGGTGCGTGGTCTCTCCCTCGATGAAGTCGAGCTTCCCCTCGATGAGCCAGATATAGTGACGAACGAACGTGTAGGACGAAGCGGGAAAGGCCACCGACGCTCCGGCCGGCAGCGTGACATGGACCAGATCGGTCGGCACGTCCGATTGCGGCGATACGTGCCGACGGACATAGCCCGTCGCCGGATCGCGCCACACCGGCTGGTCGGCTATCCGCGACACCTGCCCGCCGTCCTGCTCAGCGCGCGCTATCAGGCCGGACAACGTCACCCCGAACGCCGATGCGATACGCACCAGCGTGCCGGCGGTTGGGCTCGCCGAGGCCCGCTCGACATTGCTCAGCACTGCCTTGGACAGGCCGGAGCGTCCGGCGAGGTCGGCGAGCGACCAGCCCCGCGCTTCCCTCTCCCGCTTTATTCTCCGTGCCAGGGCTTGTGCGGCATCGTCAATCAAACTGGACATTTGTCTATTATATAGAACGGCAATGCGAAGAAAAGCTACAAATGCTGGCCACCGCTTAACTCCTGTTCAACCATCCCGCCGCACGTCCCCTTAACTTGGTTTCGCTACAGTGCGTCGTCCAAACCACGTCGAGGGGGTAAGGGGGCATGTTCGTGGAGCAGAAGATCATTGACGGCGAGTCGACGAACCAGGAAAGGCGCGATCCTCTACAGAACGACAAGCGCATTCTCGGGCGCGTCATCCAGTGCGACGGCTCGCGCGCCGTGCTCGCAGCCTATGCCGACGCCGAAGACGGGACCATTACGGCGCTCTGGACGGTCGGAAAGCTCATCTCCATCAATCTCGGCGAGGTGCGCACGGTCGGTCTCGTCTACGCGATCGACAAATCCGACCGCAACTGGGACGAGGACGGCCAGAATCGCATCGAGGTGAGCGTCGAGCTGATCGGCGAGGTGCGCGACGACCGCGCGGCCGGCACCGTCAAGTTCGATCGCGGTGTCACCATCTATCCCCATATCGGCGCCATGGCGCACCGGATCCGGACGCGGGACCTGCACGCGGTCTATGACCTGTCGGGCAAGGACACCGTGACCATCGGCAACCTGTCGCAGGACGAGTCGATCCAGGCGCGCATCTCGATCAATTCTACTCTCGACCGTCACTTCGCGGTCGTCGGCACGACCGGCGTCGGCAAATCGACGGCGGTGTCGCTTCTGCTGCACAAGGCGATCGAGACCCGACCCGACCTGCGCATCCTCATCATGGACCCGCACAACGAATTCGCGCAGTGCTTCGAGAACAGCGCAATCAAGATCGACACGACGACGCTCGATCTTCCGTTCTGGCTGTTCCGGCTGGAGGAACTGGTCGAGGTGCTTTATCGCGGGCGCGAAGCCGTGCCGGAGGAAGTCGACCTCCTGCGCGACATCATCCCGGTGGCGAAACTCAGCTATCGTAGCGGCGGCGGGCACGTTTCCGTACGTCGCGGCGGCGACAGCTCCATTACGTCCGATACGCCGGTGCCCTATCGCATCACCGACCTCTTGAGGCTCATCGACGAGCGCATGGGGCTTCTCGACAGCAAGCAGGAGCGCCCGTTCTACCGGGCTCTCAGAACCCGCCTGGAAGCCGCGATCAACGATCCGCGATACCGCTTCATGTTCAATTCGCACCTGATCGAGGACACGATCCACACCACCATCGGGCGCATCTTCCGCGTGCCGCAAGAAGGGCGCCCGGTGACCTGCTTCGAAATGGCCGGATTGCCTTCCGAAGTGGTCAATGCCGTCTGCTCGGTGCTGGCGCGGTTGGCCTTCGACCTGACCTTGTGGAGCGAGGGCAAGCTGAAACTACTGGTCCTTTGCGAGGAAGCGCACCGCTACATGCCGGCCGATACCAGGGCCGGCTTTGCGCCGACGCGCCATGCGCTCTCGCGCATCGCCAAGGAAGGACGCAAATATGGCTGTTATCTCGGCATCGTCACGCAGCGGCCCGGCGAGCTCGACCCGACCATACTGTCGCAATGCTCCACCGTGTTCGCCATGCGGCTGGCCAACGAACACGACCAGGAGATCATCCGTTCGGCGATCGCCGATTCATCGCAGTCGGCCCTGTCCTTCCTGTCCTCGATGGGGCAGCGCGAGGCAATTGCCTTCGGAGAAGGCGTCGCCACCACGATGCGCATGAAATTCCAGCGCCTGAATGCCGAGCAGATACCAGGGACGCGCAAGGAGGACGAGGCGATCGAGGAAACGCCATCCAACGAGGAGGTAGATCTCTCCGCCATCGTCAGCAAGCTGCGCAACGTCACGGAACAGCGGCAAGCGACCGCCGTGGAGGGCGAACTGGCGCCGCAAAGGGTCCAGGCAGGGGAAGCCGGCTACCGGAAACCGGCCTTCTCGGTGTCGAAGGAGCCGTCGGACTTCAACTACGGTCCGCCTCCCGGCGAAGCTGTCTGGCGGCGGCCGAACCGCTCGTAGCCGGCCGATCGTCACGGTGCGTTCTTCGAGGCTTTCCCTGCGGACTTCGCGCCTCAGGACGCACCGACATCAATGCAGGCTCTATGCACAGACCCGGTTGCGGCCGAGGCGCTTGGCTTCGTAGAGCATCTTGTCGGCGCGCCGGTAGAATTCGTCGGCCGCTTCTCGTCCGTTCCAGACGGCGATGCCAACGCTCGACGTCACCTTCAGCCTGACGTTCCCGCTTATCACAGTCAGATTGGAAATCGCCCTGCGGATGCGCTCGGCGAACTTCATGAGTTGTTCTTCGTTCATGTTGGGCGCGACCACCGCGAATTCCTCGCCGCCGAGCCGCGCGACGACGTCGTGGTAGCGGGTCATGTCCTTCAGGCAGGAAGCGACCTCGCGAAGCACCTGGTCGCCGACGTCGTGGCCGTGATTGTCGTTCACCTGCTTGAAATGATCGAGATCGAGGATCATCAGCCCGACCGGCTTGCCGATGCGGCGGAACTCGTCGAGATATTCGCGCAGCGCGTCGTCGAAATAGCGGCGGTTCTGCGTGCCGGTGAGGCCATCAGTCAGGGCGGCATGCTCGAGCGTCTCGGACCGCGCGCTTAGCGAAGCGGTCATGGCGCGGAGCTTGCCCTCTTCCCTGACCTGGATGCGGATCAGCGGGTAAATGAAGAACATACCGAAGAAGAGCGCCGTCGAGAGCAATACGCCGGTCGCGAACAGGATCTTGCTCAGATAGGCGATGCGCGCGACACTTTCCACCGCGTAGAAGGAATCCGACCCGGTGCGCAGAACGCTGTAGGCATGCAGGATCAGTCCTCCCGCGACGAGCACGAGAACCACAAACACGAAGAATGCAGTTTCCGATTTGTGGAAGCGCATTTCTTTCCCACGCCGATGCCTGCGGCCAGTTATGACATGAGCCGCCTTACGCGAGGTTAATTCTCACAACCACAAGATGCAGATCACCTGGACACCCTGCACGTCGGATGTGCATCCGGCCCACGGGTCAGGCCAGGCGCCGCCAGTCCGGGCCCATCTGATTGCGGAACCAGGTCGCCTGACGCTTGGCGTATTGCCGCGTCGCCGCCTTGGCGCGTGCGATCGCCTCGTCCATGGTGCAGCTGCCGCCGAGCACCGCGGCCATTTCGCGCACGCCGATCGCCTTCATGGCGGGGAGCGACGGATCCGGATCAAGCGCGAGCAGCGCTTCGACCTCGGCCTTCGCGCCTTCCCCCACCATCCGCTCGAAACGGCGTTCTATGCGCTCGACAAGGAGCTTGCGATCGGGTTCGAGCAGGATCATTTCCGTCCCGGCCGGATCGAGCATCGCTTCCGCGACCCCCGCCTGCCAGGCAAGGATCGACCGGCCGGACGCTTCCATCACCTCCAGCGCGCGCACGATGCGCTGGCCGTCCGCCGGCGCCAGCCTCGACGCCGCGTCAGGATCCTGTTTCCGAAGCTGGCCATGCAGTGCCTGCGCCCCCTCCTCCGCCAGCGCCCGGCGCCAGCGCCTGGAGATTTCCGCGGGGACGGACGGGATCGGCGAAAGGCCGCCGAGCAATGCACGGAAATAAAGTCCCGTGCCGCCGACGAAGATCGGGATTCGCTTGCCGAATGCGTCGCTCTCGGCAAGACCGCGAACATCGCTCAGCCACCGTCCCGCCGAATAGTTCTCACGCGGATCGACATGGCCGTAGAGCAGGTGGGGCGCCTTCCGCAGTTCCGCCTCGTCGGGCCGCGCGGTCAGGACGCGCAGCACCGAATAGACCTGCATCGAATCGGCATTGACGATGACGCCGCCGAGGCGAGTCGCCATCTCCAGCGCCAAGGCGGACTTGCCGCTGGCGGTCGGCCCGGCTATCAGGATCGCCTTTCCGATCAACACGCGTTCCCCATGACCTTCATCGCCACGCTCATATCGGGTCCCGGCCACCTGACGCCGGCGGTCGGCACTATGGCCATGGAGGCCGTCGGCGCAAGCGCGATCGTCTGGCTTGCGGAACGGACGGCCTGCGAATTCACCCTGCCCGACGGCGCCGACCCCGAGGCATCGGAGATCTGCCTGCGGGAAGCGCTTGCAGCGCAACCGGTCGACGTCGTCGTCCAGCCCGCCGCCGGACGACGCAGGAAGATTCTGGTCGCCGACATGGATTCCACCATGATCGACCAAGAGTGCATCGACGAACTCGCCGACGAGATCGGCATGAAGGACCATATCGCCGCCATCACCCGACGCGCGATGAATGGCGAGATCGCGTTCGAGCCGGCCTTGCGCGAACGTGTCCTGCTGCTCAAGGGCCTGCCGGTCGCGGTCATCTCGCGGGTGCTCGAGCGACGCATCACGCTCGCCGCCGGCGGTCGCGAGCTTGTCACCACGATGAAGAAGGCTGGCGCCCACACCGCGCTCGTCTCCGGCGGTTTCACGGCCTTCACAGGGCCGGTGGCGGCGCG
>JBQCFA010000460.1:0-4857 GCA_051959695.1 Rhizobiaceae bacterium | reverse complement strand
CCGTTACCGCTCGGCTCCGCATGGCTGGCACCGCTTCCATAGCCGCCCGCACGATTGGCGCACGCGCGGCTGCATCCTCGTCGGTCCGCTCTGGTTCTGCCCGTAAGCCGCCCCGGTCGCGCACCGCAAGCCACGCCGTTCGTAGCGACATGCTCGGCCGCCGACAGGCGGCCGACTACCTTCAGCACTCGACGACGTTGACGGCCAGACCGCCCTGGCTGGTTTCCTTGTAGCGCTCGCTCATGTCGTGCCCGGTCTGGCGCACGGTCTCCACCGCCGCGTCGAGCGGCACGAAATGCTGACCATCTCCCTTGATGGCCAGCGATGCCGCGGTAACCGCTTTCACCGCGCCGAGCGCGTTGCGCTCGATGCAGGGCACCTGCACCAGGCCTGCGACCGGATCGCAGGTCATGCCTAGATGATGCTCGAGCGCGATCTCGGCGGCATTCTCCACCTGCTCGGGCGTACCGCCCATGACGGCGCATAGCCCGGCCGCGGCCATAGCGGAGGCGGAGCCGACCTCGCCCTGGCAACCGACCTCGGCCCCCGAGATCGAGGCGTTGTGCTTGATGATGCCGCCGATGGCGGACGCCGTCAGCAGGAAATCGCGCACGCTGCTCGCATCGGCGTCGACGTGGAAGCGCCGCCAGTAGCGGATCACGGCCGGGACGACACCCGCCGCCCCGTTGGTCGGCGCCGTAACCACCCGGCCGCCCGCGGCGTTCTCCTCGTTGACCGCCATGGCGTAGACCGACAGCCAGTCGTTCGCCATCAGCGGATTGGGCCGGTTCTGCCGCCAATCCTCCTCCATGCGCTCGTTGAGCTTCTTGGCGCGGCGGCGGACCTTCAGCCCGCCCGGCATGATGCCGTCCTGGGACAGGCCGCGATCGATGCAGGCGCTCATGGCGTTCCAGATACGGTCGAGCCCGGCATCGAGCTCGGCGGTGGTCATCCGCGTTTCCTCGTTGGCCCGCTTCATGTCGGAGATCGAAAGGCCGCTCGCGGCAGCCATCTCCAGCATCTGGCGGGCATTGGCGAAGGGATAGGGCACGCCCCTCTCCTCCGCCCGCTCGGGCTGTGTCTTCATGCGCTGCAACTCCTCGGCCGAGACGACGAAGCCACCGCCGATGGAATAGTAGATGCGTCGTAGCAACAGCCGGTCGTCACGGTCATAGGCCGAGAACATCATGCCGTTGGCATGGCCGGGCAGCGGATGCTTGCGGTCGAGTTCGAGGTCCTTCGCGGGATCGAAGCGATAGGGGGGATGGCCGGGTGGCTCGATCCGCTTCCCGGCGGCGATCCCTTCCAGGATCGCGTCGGACCTGTCCGGATCGACGGTGAGCGGCGTTTGCCCGGTCAGGCCAAGGATGACGGCGCGATCGGTGCCATGGCCGATGCCGGTGAAGGCGAGCGAGCCGTGCAGGCTGACGGCAAGCCGGTCCACCACGGTTCCCACCGGCCTCGGCCAGTCATCGCCGGCCAGTTCATCGAGAAAGCGGGCGGCGGCCGTCATAGGCCCCATCGTGTGGGAGCTCGACGGGCCGATGCCGATCTTGAACAGGTCGAAAACCGAGAGAAACATCCAAATGCCGTTTCAGCCGAATTTGCCGAACTTATCGCTTTTTTGCCATGGCGACACCCGATCGCCGTCGACTTCGGCTATCGCGAGCACGACATGGAACATGTCTTCTTGCGCGGACCCGGCGCAGGTCGGCGGCCCCCCCGCCGGCTCAATCCTTCGCGTCATCCGAAGGACCTTGGCGACCTCGAGGCGGCCGGCGGCGCAAGGGAGCCTCGGCAAACGAAACGGGCTCCTTCAGGACAACCTGACGGTGCGGATAGGGAATCTCGACACCGTTCTCCTTGAAGGTGTCCCAGAGCGCCAACAACACTTTGCCGCGAACGTTGGTCAATCCCTGCTGGGGATCACGGATCCAGAATCGCAGCACGAAATCGAGGGAAGACTCGCCGAAAGCCGTCAGCCAGCACACCGGGCTGCGATCATCGATCACGCGCGGCACGCTTTTGGCGGCGGCAACGGCCAGTTCGCTCACCCGATGCGGGTCGGCCTCGTAGGACACGCCGAAATGAACGTCGAGGCGGACCAATTCGTCACTGAACGACCAGTTCACCACACGGCTGGTGATAAAGTCTTCGTTGGGGATCAGGTATTCGCGACCGTCCCGCGTGACCACGGAGACGAAACGCGCGCGAAGCTCGCGTATCCAGCCGAAGGTGTCGCCGAGCGTGATGGTATCGCCAGGCTTGATCGACTTGTCGGCAAGGATGATGATGCCCGAAATGAAGTTGGAAACCACCTTCTGCAGGCCGAATCCGAGCCCAACGCCGATCGCTCCGGAGAACACCGTCAGCGTTGTCAGGTCCACGCCGAGGGTCGACAGTGCGACCGCGGCTGCAAGAAGTATCAGGCCGAATTTGAGAATCTTGCCGACAAGCACCCGAAACGAGGGTGTCAGTTCGGTGGAATGCTGGATCCTTTCGTCGAGGTAGTTGCCGAGTGTCAGCGCCAGCCACATCAGGATCGCAAGAAGAACCATCGCCTTGCCGATCAGCCAGACTGATATCCGGTACGGTCCGAAGGCGACCGCGAGGTTGTCGAGGAACTTCTCCGTGCCTGCGTCCAGCCCGAGGATGAGAAGCGCGGCGTAGAGCCACGCCAGCCACGCCACCACGCGCGCCAGGTTCCGGTTGCGGATGACGCGCGACGCCACTCCGACCACCAGCCATGCGAAGGACAGCGACAGCGCGATGGTGATCAGGTAGGATCGATAATGCGGCATCGCCGAGCGCACCACGGCTTCGGCAAGTGCCAGGAAAACGACGAAGATGACCCAGTCGGCTCGACGCATCACCGCAGCGAAGATGCGCAGGAGCGTGGGCTGCCCCTTGATCTTGCGCGCCCGTCTTTCAAGCGTCGGCATGATCCTCGCGCCGACGAACTTCGCGATGAAAAACAGCACCAGCACGATCGAGACCTGGTAAACCAGCCAGGGATCGTTGAGATAGTCGACGACCTGACCCGCCAGGCGCCTGAGGCGATTTGCAAGAATTGTCAGGTCGGGTGACATGCGCCCGGAATCCGCGTCCACGCGCGCCGAACCGGCCGCGTCTCAATATTCTGGCGCAGGCGACGGCGGAAACAAGATCGTCGGAATTGTAAAAGAGAAGCCGGCCGTCGACGGACGACCGGCTTTGCTCATGTCTTGACGGCCGGGAAGCCCGTCAGGCCGCGTCGGCGCGGCGCGGCAGCTTCCAGTTGGGGCGCGGGAAATGACACGTATAGCCGTTCGGGTAGCGCTCCAGATAATCCTGGTGCTCCGGCTCGGCCTCCCAGAAAGCGCCGACCGGCGCAACTTCCGTCACGACCCTGCCGGGCCACAGGCCGGAAGCGTTCACGTCGGCGATGGTGTCCTCCGCCACCTTCTTCTGCTCTTCGCTCGTATAGAAAATGGCCGAACGATAGCTCATGCCGACATCGTTGCCCTGACGGTTCTTCGTTGACGGGTCGTGGATCTGGAAGAAGAACTCCAGCAGGTTGCGATAGCTGGTCTTGTCTGTATCGAAAATGATCTCGATCGCCTCGGCATGGGTACCGTGGTTGCGGTAGGTCGCGTTCGCCACGTCGCCGCCCGAATAGCCGACACGGGTCGAGACCACGCCAGGGAGACGGCGGATCAGATCCTGCATGCCCCAAAAACATCCGCCCGCCAGGACGGCGCGTTCCTTGCTCATCGAAAATCCTCCAGGCTGATTGAAACGGTCCGAAGCGCGAGGCGCTTCGCTCGGCCTAAGATGGGCGTTCGGGGGCTGGATGTCCAATCTCGCCGGACACGGAGCGGGTCACGTTTGCGTCAAGGCCCGCTCTCCGCCCGGCTTCGTTCGGCCCTTTCCCCTAACGGGGGCGAGGACGGAATAGCTACCACCACTTCTCCGGCTGGAAGCGCCCCGCAGCCTTCTCGATGACGGAGGCCGTGCGGAACAGCGTCTCTTCCTCGAAGGGCCGGCCGATCAACTGCAGCCCGAGCGGGAGGCCACGTCCGTCGAGTCCGGCGGGAACCGCGATGCCCGGCAGGCCGGCCATGTTGACCGTCACGGTGAAGACGTCGTTCAGGTACATCTTCACCGGATCGGCGCTCATGTCCTGATCGGCGATGCCGAAGGCGGCCGACGGCGTCGCCGGCGTCAGGATCGCCTCCACGCCGGCGGCGAAGACGTCCTCGAAATCCTTCTTGATCAGCGTGCGGACCTTCTGCGCCTGCACGTAGTAGGCGTCGTAGTAGCCGGCCGACAGCACGTATGTGCCGATCATGACGCGGCGCTTGACCTCGCGCCCGAAACCGGCGGCGCGCGTCTTCTCGTACATGTCGACGATGTCCCTGCCGGGAATGCGCAGCCCGTAGCGGACGCCGTCATAGCGTGCGAGGTTGGACGATGCCTCGGCGGGGGCAACGATATAATAGGCCGGCAGCGCGTACTTCGTGTGCGGCAGCGAGATATCGACGATCTCGGCGCCCGCATCCTTCAGCCAGGCGATGCCCTGCCGCCATAGCGTCTCGATTTCCTCCGGCATGCCGTCCATGCGGTATTCCTTCGGAATGCCGATCTTCATGCCTCTCACCGAGCCGCCGATCGCCGCCTCGTAGTCCGGCACGGGACGGTCGACCGAGGTCGTGTCCTTGGCATCGACCGAGGCCATCGACTTCAGCAGGATCGCGGCGTCCTCGACCGTGCGCGCCATCGGCCCCGCCTGGTCCAGCGAGGACGCGAAGGCGACGATCCCCCAACGCGAGCACCGCCCGTACGTCGGCTTGATGCCCACCGTGCCGGTGAAGGCCG
>JBQCFA010000459.1:0-3005 GCA_051959695.1 Rhizobiaceae bacterium | reverse complement strand
AGCCAGATGAACCAGGCGGTGTTCCTGGCGCTGCTGAAGCCCGGCGACACCTTCATGGGGCTCGACCTGAATTCCGGCGGCCATCTTACCCACGGCTCGCCGGTCAACATGTCCGGCAAGTGGTTCAACGTCGTTTCCTATGGCGTCCGCGAGGACGACCACCTGCTCGACATGGACGCGGTGGAGAAGCTGGCGCGCGAGACGAAGCCGAAGCTGATCCTCGCCGGCGGCACCGCCTATTCGCGCATCTGGAACTGGGCGCGCTTCCGCGAGATCGCCGACGAGGTCGGGGCGTATCTCATGGTCGACATGGCGCATATCGCCGGTCTGGTCGCCGGTGGCGCGCACCCGTCGCCCCTGCCTCACGCGCATGTGGTGACGACCACGACGCACAAATCGCTGCGTGGTCCGCGCGGCGGCATGGTTCTTACGAATGACGAGGATATGGCCAAGAAGATCAACTCGGCCGTCTTCCCCGGACTGCAAGGCGGTCCGCTGATGCATGTCATCGCCGCCAAGGCCGTGGCGCTGGGCGAGGCGCTCCGGCCCGAATTCCGCACCTATGCACATGAGGTCGTCGCCAACGCCAAGGCGCTGGCCTCGTCCCTGCAGGAAACCGGGCTCGACATCGTATCGGGCGGCACAGACAATCATCTGATGCTCGTCGATCTTCGCCCGAAGAACGCTACCGGGAAGCGGGCCGAGGCGGCGCTCGGACGCGCCAACATCACCTGCAACAAGAACGGCATCCCCTTCGATCCGGAAAAGCCCTTCGTTACTTCGGGCATCCGCCTCGGCACGCCTGCCGGCACGACGCGCGGCTTCGGGCAGGCGGAATTCCGCGAGATTGGCAAGCTGATCGCCGAGGTTCTTGACGGGCTGAAGGCCGCGAATTCCGATGAGGGCAACGCCGGGGTAGAGACGGCGGTGCAGAAGAAGGTGAGGGCGCTGACCGAGCGGTTTCCGCTTTATCCGTATCTGGGGTGAAGTGCCTGGTCGTTGCCCTTGATTCCCGATGCCCTCGGTAATACCGTTGAAGCGAAAATCATTACCGAGGCCAATATGAGCACGACCGTCACGACCAAGGGCCAGGTGACGATCCCCAAACCCGTTCGCGACCTGCTGGGTCTCAAGCCCGGAACGAAGGTAGAGTTCAGCGCCGGGGCCAACGGTGAGATCGTTCTCAAGCGCGCCGATGAGAAGCGCCCGCCAAGCCGCTTCGCCAAATTCATCGGACATGCGGGCCCCGGCCTGAGCACCGACGAAATCATGGCCCTGATGCGGGGTGATGATTGACGCTCGTCGACACGACTGTGCTGCTGGATGTGGTAACCAGCGACCCCAGTTGGCTGCAATGGTCCATCGCCGCTCTGGACGCCGCGTCTGCCGGCGGACCCATCGTCATAAACGCCATCATCTATGCGGAACTCTCGGGACGTTATGCCCGGATCGAAAAGTTGGATACGTTCGTAGATGGCATAGGCCTGGAACTCATCGAGTTTCCGCGTGCGTCCTTATTTCTTGCCGGAAAGACCTTCGGTCGCTACCGCTTGTCCGGAGGAACCAGAACGAACGTCCTGCCCGATTTCCTTATCGGCGCCCAGGCGAGCGTCCTCGACCTTCCGATCCTTACTCGTGACGTCCGACGGTACCGAACCTACTTCCCATCTGTTCATCTGATAACGCCCGATCTTGTTTGAGGCCTTACATGCGCTGTCCCTACTGCCAGTCCGAAGATACGCAGGTGAAGGACTCCCGCCCGGCGGAGGATGGATCGGCCATCCGCCGTCGACGCGTCTGTCCTGATTGCGGCGGCCGATTCACCACGTTCGAGCGTGTCCAGCTTCGCGATCTCGTGGTGGTAAAGAAATCTGGACGCAAGGTGCCTTTCGATCGCGACAAGCTCGCGCGTTCCTTCGACATTGCGCTCAGAAAGCGTAACGTCGATCCGGAACGGGTGGAGCGCGCGGTGACCGGCATCGTTCGCCAGCTCGAAAGCTCCGGTGAGACGGAAATTTCTGCCGGAGACATAGGCAACCTCGTCATGGAGGCCCTGAAATCGTTGGACGACGTTGCGTATGTGCGCTTCGCGTCGGTCTACCGCAACTTCCGAGAGGCCAAGGATTTCCACGAACTGCTCGGCGAACTGAAAGCCGACGAAGCCGCCAACTGAGCCATGGCCGGCCGTGCATTCGACGGACGGCAGGCGCTCGACCGACGTTTCATGGCGGCGGCGATCCGCCTGTCGCGCCGCCATCTCGGCCTGACCGGGACCAATCCTTCCGTCGGCACGCTGATCGTGCGCGAGGAGGACGGTGTTCCCCTCGTCGTCGGAAGTGGCGTCACCGCGATCGGCGGGCGCCCGCACGCCGAGCCGCAGGCTTTGGCCGAGGCCGGGAGCCTGGCGCGCGGCGCCACCGCCTATGTGACGCTGGAGCCTTGCGCGCATCACGGCCGCACGCCACCCTGCGCGGAAACATTGGTCGCAGCCGGAATCGTACGTGTGGTGGGCGCCGCGAGCGATCCCGACGAGCGGGTTTCGGGAAAGGGCTATGCCATCCTCCGCGGGGCCGGCATCGAGGTCGTCGAAGGCGTGATGGCCAAGGAAGCGGCCGACCTGATGGCCGGCTATCTCATGCGCACGTCACGGAAACGGCCGGAAGTGACGGTAAAGCTTGCCGTGTCGCGTGACGGCCGTATCGGCCTGAGCGGGGGAGGCCAGGTCGCGATCAGCGGCGAGATCTCCCGCCGGCAGGTTCATGCCATGCGCGCGGAGACCGATGCGATCCTTATCGGCATCGGCACGGCGCTTGCGGACGATCCCGAGCTGACCTGCCGTCTGCCGGGCCTGGAGGCGCGGTCGCCGGTGCGTATAGTCATCGATCCGGCGGCCCGGCTGCCGCTTGATGCGAAGTTGGTGCAACGGGCGCGCGAGGTTCCGGTCTGGCTTGCTTCGGCTGCCTCATGTGACAGGGTACGCAAAGCCGAGCTGGAGAGTGCGGGCG
>JBQCFA010000458.1:0-7158 GCA_051959695.1 Rhizobiaceae bacterium | reverse complement strand
CGATGAAATACTGGACGACGTACCAGACGAATATCCATGGGTAGAGCGACAGGGGGATGTGGGCGACATGACCGCCCTGAACCCTCTCGAAGATGCCCGCTCCGTACGCCAGCGCCAGGAAGCTGCCGCCGAGCGTCAGTGCTGCGGCGCCGGAGGCCGCCGGCAATAGCAGCAGTTCACGGTCGGAACGCAGGACGTTCCAGCTTGCACGGACGAGCTGCCAGCTTCGCTCGGCACGATCGAAAAAACCAGGCATTTACGCTCCCCGCGGAGATTGGCGCGTCTACAGTATGCGGCCTGGCGCTGAAGGAAAAATGAAGCGGGACGCTGCAATTTTCGGCTTCGGGACGTCGGATCGGGCCTCGGATCGGGGGCTGAGGAAGGCCAATTTTCTACGGACGGTCCTCCCTCGATGAGCCGACCGTGTCGGCCATGGCTGCCCCGCGCTCGCCTCGTCTGAGGGGCTTACCTGTGGTCGAATCGCGGGCCGTCTGGTGCTCGATCTCGGCGTTGAGTTCCGCGCCCGCCAGGAGGATCAGCACCGAGATCCATGTCCACATCATGAAACCGATGACCGCGCCGAGCGAACCGTAGGTGGCATTGTAGTCGGCGAAATTCTGCAGATACCAGGAAAACACGAGCGAGGCGGCTAACCAGACGATCGTAGCCAGCGCCGCGCCCCAGGTGATCCATGTCCACCGCGCCGGTTCCCGGCTGGGCCCGTAGCGATACAGGATCGAGATTCCGACAGCGACGGCGACGAGGAGGAGCGGCCAGCGGAATACCAGTACCAGGATGTTCGTCATGCCATCGAGGTGGAGAAAGGACAGGACGGTCGGCACGACGCCAACCACCACGATCAGCAGGATCCCGACGATCATGGCGGCGAGCGTGAAGGCGAAGCTGAGG
Source organism: Rhizobiaceae bacterium (assembly GCA_051959695.1). Lineage (GTDB taxonomy): Bacteria > Pseudomonadota > Alphaproteobacteria > Rhizobiales > Rhizobiaceae > Mesorhizobium_L. The sequence continues at coordinate 6,249 of JBQCFA010000458.1, read as the reverse complement.
AGATTGACGGCGAGAAAACTTCGCTTCTCCGTCTCCTCATAAGCCACGTTCATGGCTTCGAAGAGTGCCTTGATGCCATTATTGGCACTCCACAGCGCAGCCAGGAATCCGACGACGAAGCTGACGCTCAGAGCCTTGCCGCTTTCCGCCGTCAGTGCCTGGATCTGGCCTCGGATCATCTCGAAACCTCCGTTCGGGAGGATGCCGCCCAGGTAGGCGATATGGTCGGCGATGGTTTTCGGGTCGGCCACGAAGCCGTAAAGCGAGACGAAGGCCGCCAGCGCGGGGAATAGCGCCAGCAGCAGGTAAAAGGTGACGCCGGCAGCTACCAGCGTGATCCGATCCTCGCCAATCTCGCGCCACACGCGCCAGAGGATATCTTTCCAGCCGGGCCACGGAATCCGGTGTGGCGCCGTCGCCTCCCGGCCTCTGCCCTTGCGCTTCCCGCGATCCGCGTTCTCTCCCATTCACCGTCTCCGACTGTCACCCAAAGTGAACGCGCCAGAGGGTCGGTTTGTGCCACGGGCCGCGAGGGCTACGAAGCCGTGCGCCCGGCGCGGCTTCCTTGGGCCGAAATCCCGTTCAATCCCTTGGAGCCAGACCGCCGATGTCCTTTTCCAGGCTGGCGAATTCGGCGATGAGCTGCGTCCCGAGCGCCCTGACCGCCGGATAGGACTGGCGGTCGCGGTGGATGAGGAGGCCGATCTCGCTCGCCGAGAGGTCCGGCTCGGCGAGCGGCACGTGAACCAGGCTGCCCTCCTTGAGTTCGTCGACGAAGCCCGTCGGCGTGAAGAAGCCGATGCCGAGGCCGGCATGGATGCTCTCCTTGGTCATGGCGAGCGAGTTGGTGACGACCAGCGCCTTGAACTGCGCGCCCGAATGCGTGAACTCCGCTTCCGCCGTGGCGTTCAGGATCCACGGATCGTTGAGCATGACCACCGGATGGGCGGCGCATTCCGTCAGGGTCAGTTCCTGGCGCTGCGCCAACGGATGGTCGGGACGCATGATGGCGCCGAGGCGCATGCGGATGCGTGCGGCGACATGATAGCCGCGGTAGCGCCGGTCGATGAAAAGCACCGCGATGTCGGGGCGTCCCGCGCGCATTTCCTCGGCGTGCTCGTTGGGGCTGGCGTCGATGATCCGGTAGGAGATGTGGGGGTGCTTCCGCGACGTCGCTCCGACGGCGCGCGGCATCAGCCGCACGATCGGCGAGGGGATGGTCACCACCCGCACCTCGCCGTGGATGTCCCCGGAGAGCGCGGAAACTTCCAGGCAGGTGCTCTGCCATTTCGCCAGCGTGTCGCGCGCGTGACGGATGACGAATTCGCCGGCGACGGTCGGACGGACGCCGTTGCCGACCCGCTCGAAAAGCGGCGTTCCGATGTCCGCCTCCAGCTTGAGGATCTGCCGGTTGACCGCCGACGAGGCGACGTTGAGCGCGCTTGCGGCGCGGCGGATCGAGCCCATGCGGGCGACCTGGTCGATGTAGCGCAGGATGGCGGCGTGCACGGCAAATCCTCCCGGCAGGACAGATTTCCATCGTGATGCCTTTTCGGCAGCACCTAGCTCGAATCTTTATGCTTCCTGCGAGCGCCTTGTCACCTCTAAAGTCAATAGACCTTGAGAAAGAACCGCCGCGCCGATGGCTTCGACGCAAAGCGGTCGGCAAGGGATTTAGAGCGGGAATGGTGACCGGGGCGCAACGGCTCCGAAAAGGGAGACTTCAGATGACGGGTATTTCGCGTCCCCGCGTATTGAAGGCGGGCGCCGGACTGGCGGAAGCCAAGGTCGCGGCCCCGACCGAAGACGCACGACCGAAGATCGGGTGAGGATCGAGAGGCGTGGACCAGCAGACGCAGATAGAACCGGAATGCGATCGGGTGGGATATTCCTACAAGACGCGCGGCCGCACCATTTCCGAGGCCGATATCATCTTCCACGCCGGCCAGACCGGCGACCTGTTTCCCATCCATCTGGACGCCGAGGCCGCCGGCAAGACCCCGTACGGCCAGCGTGTCGCGCACGGCACGCTGACGCTGTCCATCGCCATGGGCCTGAAATTCGATACCGACACGTCGAAGGGATTGAGGATATCCTATGGCTACGACCGGGTCCGCTATCGCAAGCCGGTGTTCATCGGCGATACGATCAGCGTCGATGTGGAAGTGACCAGTTGCGAGATGGACCCGAAGCGCGAGGGCGTAAGGCGGGTCGTCGAGACCATGAACGTCGTCAATCAGCGTGGAGAGAGCGTCATGTCCGCCGACCACGTGCTCATACGGTGGCTTTGATTTTGACTGCCAATGAGAACCGGCTGGGGAACGCCGGCGCATTGGCCCAACCTGGAGGTGTGAAATGACAGCATTCGAAATTTCCCGGCGCGGCGTGTTGAAGGCCGGCGCCGGGCTGGCGGGCGCGCTCGCCATGCCGACCATCGTGACCAGCCGTGGCATGGCCGCAGGTGGGACGCAGACGGTCAACATGCAGATCGGCTGGATTACCGGCGGCAACCAGATTGGCGAGGTGGTCGCCAAGCGCCTCGGCTATTTCGAGGAAGAGAAGATCGATTTCGCCATCCAGGCCGGTGGCCCGAGCATCGACGGCGTGGCGATCGTCGCCTCGGGGCGCTACGAGGTCGGGCAGGTGTCTTCCAGCCCGTCGCTGATGCTGGCTGCGTCGCAGCATATTCCGGTGACGTGCTTCGCGGTGGGCGCGCAGAAGCACCCCTACGCATTCTTCTCGCTCGGGAAGAACCCGATCCGCACGCCACAGGAGATGATCGGCAAGAAGATCGGCGTCCAGGCGACCGGCCAGATCCTGCTGACGGCGCTTCTGAAGAAGCACAACATCCCCGAAGACAAGGTCGAAAAGGTCATCGTCGGCTCCGATTTCACGCCGCTGCTCTCCGGCCAGGTGGACGCCTTTACCGGCTGGGCGACGAGCATCACCCAGCTCAAGATGCTGGGGCCGGACTACGTCACCATGCGTCTGTGGGACGAGGGCATCCAGCTGTACGCCCTGCCTTATTACGCCACGCAGGACACGCTGAAGAACAAGGCCGAGATGCTGGCCGCATTCCTGCGCGCCGCCGGCAAGGGCTGGGCCTATTGCAAGTCCAACCCCGAAAAGGCTGTCGACCTCCTCGTCCAGGAATATCCGAACCTGGTGAAGAAGGACGAACTGGCGGGCGCGCCCGTCATGCTCTCCTACGAGTTCACGGAACGCACAAAGGAGCATGGCTGGGGCAGCTTCGACACCGCCGTATGGGCAGACCAGATCAAGACCTATGCCGATCTGGGCCAGTTCTCGGCGGGTACGCCCGCGCTGGAAAGCGTGGTGTCCACCGCCATCCTGGACATGACCAAAGACTCGCGTCCGAAGATCGGCTGATTGAGGAGACCAGACGATGGAAGCCGCCGTCCTGGAAAAGCCCGACTTGAAATCGGCCGCCCCGGCGGCGGCCGTCGAACTCTCGCGCGTCACCGTCCGTTTCACCACGGATCGCGGCACGGTGACGGCCCTCGAGAATATCGACCTGACGGTGCCTGACGGCGGATTCCTGACCCTGCTCGGCCCGTCGGGCTGCGGCAAGTCCACATTGCTGCGCGTCGTCTCCGACCTGATCCAGCCGACTTCCGGCAGCATCAAGGTCCTCGGCGGCGACGCGGCGGCCGCGCGCGCCCGCCGCGAGATCGGCTTCGTCTTCCAGGATGCGGCCCTGCTTCCGTGGCGCACGGCGCTCGAAAACGTCTCGTTGCCGCTGGAAGTCGGCGGCAAGAACGGGCGACCGGGCCGCCGCACGCCAAGGGAGCTCCTGGAACTGGTCGGGCTTTCCGGCTGGGAAAACGCGCTGCCGCACGAGCTTTCGGGCGGCATGCGCCAGCGCGTCTCCATTGCCCGCGCTCTGGTCAACGATCCGAAGCTGCTGCTGATGGACGAGCCCTTCGGAGCGCTCGACGAAATCACCCGCGACAGGCTGAACGAGGAATTGCTGAGCGTCTGGCAGGAAACGAACACCACGATCCTGTTCGTCACCCATTCCATCTACGAGGCCGCCTTCCTCGGCCAGCAGGTGCTGCTGCTCGCCGCAAGGCCCGGCCGGGTTCGCGAGACGGTCGACGTGCCGCTGCCGAGCCCGCGCCACATCGAACAGCGCGAAAGCGTGCAATTCATCGAACTCGCAGCCCATCTGCGCCGTGTGCTGGAGACCTGCTGATGTCCGCCTCCGCCATCGAAGCCGCGCCCGTGTCGAAGACTTTCGCCGAAGACGATGCCGCGCAAGCCCGTTTCGACGCCGCCCGCCGCTATCTCGCCTGGCGCCGCCGCCTGCTGCCTGTGATCGCGACCGTCGGCATCCTCGTCGTCTGGGAAGCCTCGGTCCACATCTTCGGCATTCGGCCCTTCATCGCGCCGGCGCCGAGCGCGGTCGTTGCGATGCTCGTCCAGAAATTCGGGCTGCTGATGTCGAATCTCGGCCCGACGGCGATCGAAGCCCTCTCGGGCTTCCTGATCGGCAACATCGCGGCAGTCCTGATCGCAACGAGCTTCGTCTACCAGCGCACGGTCGAGGAAGCCTTCTTTCCCGTCGCCGTGATGGTGCACACCATCCCCGTCATGGCCTACGCGCCGATCCTCGTCCTGCTGCTCGGCAACGGCATGGCCGCGAAGGTCGCGATCGCCGCGATGATCTGTTTCTTCCCGACGCTCGTCAACATGACGCGCGGCCTGAGGAACGTGAACCCGCAGCACATGGAGCTGATGCGCATCCTTTCCGCATCGCCCACCGAGATATTCTTCAAGCTGAGGTTCAAGAACTCGCTGCCCTATCTGTTCTCGGCGCTGAAGATCGCCGCCGCGACATCGGTGATCGGCGCGATCGTCGGCGAGTGGATCGGCTCCACCACCGGCATCGGCGCGCTGATCATCCAGGCCACCTACAATTTCGACTCGCCGCTCCTCTACGCGACCATCGTCGTCGGCTCCTGCTTCTCGGCCCTTTTCTTCGGAATCATCTCCTGGGCGGAGCGCATAAGCCTCAAATGGAACGTCGCCGAAACGGCCTGATCGTCAACCGTATAAGCGGATCTTGCTGGAGGTCATGAAATGACAACCCCTAACTACGTCACCGAGCCGGGCGGTCAGGTTCCCGTCGTCGCATCGAGCGATCTGGTAGTTGTCGGCGGCGGACCTGCCGGCATTTCGGCGGCCGTGGCCGGCGCCCGCAACGGGCTTTCGGTGACGCTGCTCGAGCGCTACCCCTATCTCGGCGGCCTTGCCTCGGGCGGCATGGTGCTGGTGCTCGACGACATGTGCGACGGGCCGGAAGTCACCGTACGCGGCCTCTGCGGCGAGATCATCGACCGCATGACGAAGCTCGGCCTCTGCGTCACGCCGCCGGAAGAGGACTGGATCTCCGACAACGCCAAGTTCCGCCAATGGGCGCGCTGGGGCTGCTACAATTTCCATTCGCACCAGAAGCCGCAGCCGGTCTGCTATGCCTCCGCCTTCGATCCGGACGGCTACAAGCGCGCGGCAAACGACATGGTAGCGGAATCCGGCGTCAATTTGCGCCTGCATTCCTGGTTCTCCAGGCCGATCGTCGAGGACGGCACGATCAAGGGCGTGATCTGCGAGACCAAGAGCGGACGGCAGGCCGTGCTCGGCAAGGTCGTGGTCGACGCGACCGGCGATCTCGACGTCGCCGCGGCGGCTGGTTCCCCGCATACGATGGGCTCGTTCATCGTCACCACCGTCTTCCGTCTCGGGGGCATCGACACGGACGAGGCCGAACGCTTCGAATACGAGGAGCCTGAAGCCTTCGCCGTGCTCGACCGCGAGGCCAAGCGCATCATGGGCGGCTCGTGGGAGCGCTGGTGGCTGAAGACGCCGCTGCCCGGCATCGTCTGGTGCAACTGCCCGCACATGGCCGGCTTCGACGGCTTGTCGGTCGAACACCTGACCAATGCCGACTTCAAGGGCCGCGAGCGCATCGCCGAGCTGGTTTCCTTCATCCGCGCCAAGATGCCTGGCTTCAAGAACGCCTTTGTCGTCGACGTCGCCCCGCAGGTCGGGGTGCGCCAGTCGCGCCTGCTCGAAGGCGAGTATGTGCTGACCAAGGAGGACGTGACGGCAAGACGGCATTTCGAGGACAGCGTGGCGCGCGGCCGCGACTACTATTACCCCTACCGCACGCTCCTGCCCAAGGGCGTCTCGCAGCTTCTCGTCGCCGGCCGGCACTACTCCTCCACC
>JBQCFA010000457.1:0-3821 GCA_051959695.1 Rhizobiaceae bacterium | reverse complement strand
GAGGACAAGCTCAACATCGAGGATTTCCAGGATCCTGCCAAGCTCGGCGACTTCCTCAAGCGCTTCACCAGCCTCTACGACGTCGACAACCCCTCGGCGACCCAGCAGGACGCGCCGCTCAGCGTGCTCTTCAGCCAGCCGACCACGCAGGGCATCTCCACCGATCTCCTGCTCAGCATCCAGCAATTGAAGGTCTGACCGATGGCGATCCCGACCGGACTCTATGTTTCGCTCTCGGCGCAGATGGCGCTGCAGAAGCGGCTCGACACCATCGCCGACAACGTCGCCAACGCCAACACGATCGGCTTCCGCGCCACCGGCATCAAGTTCGAGGACGTCGTGGCCGGTTCCGGGCAGAACTCCGTCGACTTCGCCTCGTCGGGCACGAATTTCCTCTCCGGCAAGGGGGGAGCCATGTCGAGGACCGGGGATCCCTACGATTTTGCCATCCAGGGCGACGCCTGGTTCGGTATCCAGACGCCCGCCGGCACGGTGATGACGCGCGACGGACGCTTCACCGTCAGCCCGAACGGCGAACTGGTGACGCATGAGGGCTACGGCGTGCTTGACGCCGGCGGCGCGCCCATACAGCTCAATGCGAACGATGGCCCGCCCGTCGCCGGCAAGGACGGCACGCTTCGCCAGGGCGGCAAGCTCGTCGCCGCCATCGGTCTCTTCACCTTCAACCCCGGGCCGAACTTCCAGCGCTTCGGCAATTCCGGGGTCATTCCCACCGGTCGGCCGACAGCCGTGGTCGACGATTCGACCGTCGGCGTCGAGCAGGGCTTCCTCGAACAGTCGAACGTCGATCCGATGCGCGAGATGGCGAGGCTCATCACCGTGCAGCGAACCTTCGAGGACACCGCCTCGCTCGTCCACGAGTCTGAATCGAGTCTCGACGACGCCATCAAGACCCTCGGCTCGAAATAGCGTCGCAGGTCCGCATGAAGAGCGCCGACACCCCGCCATCCGTTGCCGTGACCCCACCGCCGCTCAACCCGGCCGACCCGCTGGCGGCGCTGGAGCGCTGCTTCGACGATTTCCTCTCCGGTCGGCCGCTAGTCGCGCACGGCGGACGCGTCATCGAGGTCTCGGCGACCCACTATCGGGCGCGCGGTCTCTCCGGCGTCGCCCGCCTCGGCGACGTCGTCGAGCTTCGGTCGCGCGCCGGCAGGCGCGCCGGGGAGATCGTCCGGATCGACGCGACCGACATTGTCGTCGCGCCGTTCGAGCAGGCTGCCGACGCCGGCGTCGGCGACACCGTCTTCGACCGCGGCCCCTTCGATGTCGTGCCGGCGCGATCCTGGCGGGGACGCGCCGTCGACGCGCTCGGTCGCGCCATCGACCGCAAGGGCCCTCTTCTCGCCGGCGACAGGCATGCCGCCGAAGCCCTGCGCACGCCGCCGGCCCTCGGCCGCCAGCGCGTCGGCACGCCTTTCGCAACCGGGGTGCGGGTCATCGATATCTTCACGCCGCTCTGTTACGGGCAGCGGCTCGGCGTCTTCGCCGGCTCCGGCGTCGGCAAGTCGACCCTGCTCGCCATGCTGGCGGCGGCAGACGCCTTCGACACGGTCGTCGTCGCGCTGGTCGGCGAACGAGGCCGGGAGGTGCGCGAATTCCTCGAGGACACGCTCGGCCCGCGCGGAATGGCCAAGACCGTCGCCGTGGTGGCGACCAGCGACGAGAGCGCCATGATGCGCAGGCATGCACCGGGAACGGCGATGCGCATCGCCGAATATTTCCGTGCCGAAGGCGACCGGGTGCTGCTCATCCTCGATTCCATCACCCGCTTCGCCCACGCGCTGCGCGAGGTCGCCACCGGCGCCGGCGAGCCGCCGGTCGCGCGCGGCTATCCGGCCTCGGTCTTCACCGACCTGCCCAAGCTCCTCGAACGGGCCGGGCCGGGCGTGGAGGGCGCAGGCTCCATCACCGCCATCCTGTCGGTCCTGGTCGATGGCGACGACCACAACGACCCGGTCGCCGACAGCGTTCGCGGCATACTCGACGGCCATGTCGTCCTCGACCGCGCCATCGCCGAGCAGGGGCGCTACCCGCCGGTGAATCCCCTCGCCTCGATTTCGCGACTTGCCGACAAGGCCTGGTCGGACGAACAGAAAGGGCTGGTCATGCGTCTGAAGGCGATGGTCTCGCGCTTCGAGGACACGCGCGACATCCGACTGCTAGGCGCCTATCAGCCCGGCGCCGACCCCGAGCTCGACATCGCCGTCCGCCAGGTGCCGCAGATCTACGAAGCCATGAGCCAGTCGCCGAAGGACCGGCCTTCGCGCGACCCGTTTGGAGATCTGGCTCGACACCTGAAGGGCAAGGAGAAGGCGAATGGCTGAGCGGCTGGCCGATCTCAGGACGCCGGAAGGCGAAGTACCGGACGACCGCTACGATCCGCCTCCACCCCCGAAACCCGGCTGGAAGGAACGCCTGCGGGCCCATCGGCCGGAGCGGCCGACGCTGGCGGTCAAGACGCCCAGAATATCCGGCGACATGGTCATCGGCGGGCTGGGCGTCGCGCTCGGCCTCGTCTGCGCGCTGTTTCCCTGGTACATCTTCATGAACCCGGAGAAATTCAAGCTCGAGGGCTACCATTTCGCCGGCTCGCCGCAGGCCGCCCATTCCGCCGCCGCGGATTCCCGGCCGGCCCGGATCGGAGCGCCGATGGAGGTGCGCGAGGAAAGCGAGGCCGCGCTCGACATGTTCTCGACCGGCACGGTCCCCGACAGGCCGAAGCCTCCCGCGGCCGACGACAGGGACCAGCCTTTCCCCGGCGACTCGCCGAAGAAGCCGGCCTTCAACCTCCTGGAGGTCGCCAACGGCCGCGCCATGATAGAGGACGCGGACGGCATCTGGGTCGTCCAGGTCGGCTCGCCGCTGCCCAACGACAGTCGCGTCGCCTCGATCGAGCAGCGCGACGGGAAATGGGTGCTGGTGACATCCGCGAAGGATGTGGTCAGCCTCGGCAAGTAGCCCGCAAGGCCCACGCAAGACTGGCGCGCTAGTTCTGGACCACGATGGTTAGGGTGTCCGCCGTGGGATTGCCGGAATGCAGCCTGTAAATCTTTTCGATCTTGCCGCGCAGCAGGCCCGCTGGCTTGCCGTGCGCCAGTCCGTGATCGCCGGCAACATCGCCAATGTGAACACGCCGGGCTACCACTCGGTCGACGTGAAGCCATTTTCCGCCGTGCTCGACGATACGCAGGTTAGGATGAAGGCGACCCAGCCGGGACATTTCGGCGCGATGGACGCTGCCGACGAGACGGCGGCGCTTCGCCAGGACGATTCCGAGCTCGTTCCCTCCGACAACAGCGTCCAGCTCGAAGACCAGTTGATGAAGGCTTCGGACGTCCGCCGCGCCGTCGATCTCAACACGGCGATCGTCAAGGCCTTCCACCAGATGTTCACGATGACGACGAAGAGCAGCTAGAGATGGATCCCCTGACAGCCGCCATGAAGGTCGCCGCGTCGGGCATGACGGCCCAGTCGGAGCGCCTGCGCGTCGTTTCGGAAAACCTCGCCAACTCGCAGTCCACCGGCAGGACGCCGGGCAGCGATCCTTACCGGCGCAAGACCATCACCTTCGCCGCGGAACTCGACCGCGCGACCGGAACGTCGGACGTGCAGGTAACCAACATTTCGCGCGACCCTTCGGACTTCCCGGTCGAATACCAGCCCGGCAACGCCGCAGCCGACGCCAAGGGCTACGTCAAGATGCCGAACGTCAACGTCCTGGTCGAGATGGCCGACATGCGCGAGGCCAATCGAGGCTACGAGGCGAACCTGCAGGTCATCAAGCAGGCGCGCGACCTGAT
>JBQCFA010000456.1:0-10155 GCA_051959695.1 Rhizobiaceae bacterium | reverse complement strand
AAGGCCTGGCGACGATCGCAGAGGCTTATATCGACGATCGCCTCCTCTTCAGGTCGACATCGATGTTCGCGCCGCGGGAATCGGCGCTTATGCTCCGGGGCGGCGAGGTGTTGTCGATCGTCTTCAGGAGCCTCGACCGTCATCTCGATGGGCTCAAGGGCGCTCGGGCACGCTGGAAGCCGCGCATGATCGACGACCAGCGCCTGCGCCTGGTACGAACGACGCTGGTCGGTCACATGCCGGGATGGTGTCCCGCAATCGACATCGTCGGTCCCTGGCGACCGGTCCGGCTGGTCCGCGATGCCGCGAATCCGGTTGTCGACGCTGAACTGCGCGCCGATCTCGACGGCCGCACGGGGGTGCTCGACGTCACGCTGACGCTTGCCGGGCCGCTTCGCGATGGCGAGGCCGCGACCGTCACCTGCGCCGGGCGGACGGCCCGCCTGGAGCCATGCGGCGCGCAGCTGAAGGCGAGGCTCGAGATCGCCGATGTCGCGCCCTGGTGGCTGCACAGCCATGGCGTCCCGGCGCTTCACACGGTGACGGTGACGCTGGGCGATGCCAGTATCCGGCTCGGCCGGGTCGGGTTCCGCCGCATAGAACTCGATCGTGGGCCGGACGGAAAAGACTTCCGGCTCGTCGTCAACGGCGTGCCGGTCTTCTGCCGCGGCGCCATATGGACCCCGGGTGATCTTTCTCGATTGGCGCGGCCGGACGCGCTCGCCGACGATCTCCGCCTGGCGCTGGAGGCCGGCGTCAACATGCTGCGCGTCGCCGGCACCTTCGTCTACGAATCGGATGCGTTTCATAAATTCTGCGACGAAGCCGGCATCCTCGTCTGGCAGGATCTGATGCTGGCGAACTTCGACTATCCCTCCCGTGACGAGGGATGGTGCGCCGCACTCGGCGAGGAAGTCGACGTGCTGCTCAGGCGGCTGCGTCACTCGCCTTCCCTGGCGGTGCTTTGCGGCGGCAGCGAGATCGCGCAGCAGGCGGCGATGATGGGCCTTCCGGCCGCGATCGATCCGGCGCCCTGGTTCGACACTGTCGTTCGGCCGGCGGCGGAGGCGATCCGCCCCGATCTCATCCTGGTGCCGTCGTCGCCCTGCGGAGGCAGCCTGCCCTTCACCGCCGATGGCGGCCCGACGCACTATTACGGCGTCGGCGCCTATTGCCGGCCGCTGGAGGATGCGCGCCGCGCCGGGGTGCGCTTCGCCAGCGAGTGCCTGGCTTTCGCCAACGTGCCCGATCAGGCGACGCTCGACAAGCATCTGCCGGTTCAGCCGCTGCACGATCCGCGCTGGAAGGCGGCGACGCCGCGCGATGCCGGGGCCTCCTGGGATTTCGAGGATGTCAGGGACCATTACCTCGAGCATGTGTTCGGCGTGGATGCGCGGCGGCTGCGTATCGAGGACGGCGCCCGCTACCTCGACCTGTCCCGTGCCGTGACCGCCGAGGTCGTCGAGCGAACGATCGACGAATGGCGGCAGCCCGCTTCGCCGGCCGCGGGCGCACTGATGCTGTTCTGGAAGGATCTGCAGGTCGGCGCCGGCTGGGGCGCCGTCGACGCGACCGCGCGGCCGAAATCCGTCTGGCATGCGTTGAAGCGCGCCTTCCGGCCGCTGCGTCTCATCCTTACCGACGAAGGCGTCAACGGGCTTGGCGTCCATCTGGTCAATGATCGCCCGGAAGCGATCAGCGGTACGCTGCGGCTCATCTGCCTGCGCGACGGCGTCACGCCGGTGGTTTCCGGCAGCCGGGACGTGACGGTCGGGGCACATGGCGGAATATCCCTGTCCGCCTTCGATCTTCTCGGCGCCTTTTTCGATATCTCCCACGCCTATCGTTTCGGGCCGGCAGCGCACGAGGTCACGGTCGTCCGTTTCGAGGATGAGGCGGGCACCGTCCTCGCCGAAGCCTTCCACGTCTTGCCGGGCGCGATGACGCAGCGCACCGATGTCGGGCTCCGTGCGCGCCTCGAAGGCGGCGACGGCGATTGGCGTCTGGCGGTCTCCTGCCGGCGCGCGGCCTACTACGTCCATATCGCGGATGCGCTCTATCGCGGCGAGGAGGACTATTTCCACCTGGTCCCGGGGGCCGAGAAGACTGTTCGCCTCGCCGGGCCGCCGAGTGCGCCGCCGCCATCGGGTCTCGTGCGCGCGCTCAACGGCGATCGCCATGCGGAATATGAGGCGGGCGTCGGCGTCGCCGACGCGACCGCGATGCTCGAAGCGCGAATGGGAGGACAGCGATGAAGCCGCTGGTCTTCAACGACACGATCGGCTGGCTGAAGGAAGCGCCCGGAAGCTGCGGCGTCGTCATCGCCGGCGGCCATGGCTTCGAGGATCTGTGCAGCCGGCGGTTTCTCAGCCTGCTGGGGGACCGCATCGCGCAATCGGGTCTGCCGGTGTTGCAATTCGACTATCCGGGCTGCGGAGACGCCGTGGGCGATCATGTTGAGCCTGACCGGGTCGCGGCGTGGGTGGACAGCATCGGCGCGGCAGCCGATGAGTTGAAGCGACAGACGGGCGTCAGGCAGGTGATTGTCGTCGGCTTCCGGCTCGGCGCCCTGTTGGCAGCGCCCGCCATCCAGGGACGCGACGATGTCGCGGGCCTGGTGCTTCTTGCCCCGCCGGCCTCGGGCAAGGCCTATGTCCGGGAAATGATGGCCTTGTCGGGAATGATCGACGCCGCCTTGCCGTCCGGCGAAGGGGAGCCGTTCGATGGCCGGACCGTTGCCGGCTTCAGGCTTTCGGCGGAAACAGTCGCCGATATCGCCGCGCTCGGCTGGGAGGGAGAATCGCCTTCGTCGGTCTTGCCGATCCTGGTCGTGACTCCTGCCCGGTCCGCGGCGCTGGCGAAATGGGCTGGCGAATTCGCTGGTTCCCCGGATGGGATCGCTTTCGCCGAATTCGAAGGCTACGGCCGCCTGATGTGCGATCCGACCGCCAACACGATCCCGACCGCCGTCATCGATCTTTGCGCCGATTGGCTGCGCGACCATGCCGGCGACGGGCGCTCGGCACGCCCGGCCGTCGACGAGCGGGCGCCGGTGCTTTCAGGCCCCGGCTACGAGGAAGAGCCCGTGCTGATCGGCCCGAAGCCGAACATCTGCGGCGTGCTGTGCCGTCCCTCGGGCAACGCGGCGGCGACGGAAGCCGTCCTTTTCCTGAACTCCGGCGCCGTCCCTCATGTCGGCTGGGCACGCGGTACAGTGGAATCGGCCCGGATGCTGGCCGCCGAGGGCATCGCTTCGCTCAGGATCGATCTGCCCGGTCTCGGCCAGAGCGATGCACCTCCCGAAGAGCGGCTTTTCCTCTACGACACCCGCACGGGCGCCGATGTGAGCCGCGCCGTCGACTGGCTTCACCACAACGGGTTCGGCCATGTGAGCCTCGCCGGCACCTGCTCGGGCGCGTTCCAGGCCTTCCACGCGGCCCGGACCGACAAGCGTGTCCGCCGACTGGTGATGGTCAACCCCCTTTGCTTTTCCTGGAACAGGTCATACGCCTTGGACATGACGGTCTGGAAAGCCTACGAAACGGCCAAGGCGAACCGCGGAGCTTCGCGGGCGGAATCGCGGGAGCTTCGCCGGCCGCGCATTCTTTCGGCCTTCAGGATGCTGACCTCGAAAAACAATCGGCGCTTCGTGCGGCACGGCCTCGAGGCGGTGAAGACCACCCTTGCAAACGGCCGGTTCTCGGCCTTTATGCAGGGAAAGCCGGTGGAACGCTGGATGAGGGACCTCGCCTCGAGCGGGGTGCATGTGCTGATCGCCACGTCCGAAGGCGATCTGAGCCTCAAGGAGATCGACCGGCACTTCGGGCCGGACGGGAAGCGCCTACGAAGCATTCCCAACATCAGCAGATTGTCGCTTGGCAATGCGGACCACACGCTGACGCCGCTCGCCGCCCGCCGCGCCCTCGTCGCCGGGCTGGTCGCCACGACGATGCCTGCGGGAAGACCTATCCCACCGGTTTGAATGCCCGCCGACGCGTTGCGCATGCCGGAAACCGCCGCCCCGTTCGCGATTCCGGCAGTCGCGGTCAAACAGCCCTCATGGAGCTGCTTTGCCGCCAGTCCGCCACCATCACGCTTTTTTCAAAGATCTGCTGGCGATCCCGATACCGCGGATCGAACACATCGCATGTCTGGTGTCACTCTTCCCATATCCGTAGTCGGTAGCCGACGCCGGTTTCCGTCTGGATGTAGGCCGGCGCGTCCGGCGCCGTCTCGAGTTTTTGACGAAGCTGGCGAACGTAGACCCGCAGATATTGCACGTCGGTCTGCTCGTCCCAGACTTCCTTCATGAGATGCCGATGGGTGATGACCTTGCCGGCGTGCTGCACGAGAATGCGCAAGATGTCGTATTCCTTGCGTGAGAGCTTTACCTCGGCACCGTCGAGGCTGACCTTGCGGTGGACGAGATCGACGGCCAGTGCGCCGGTGCGGAAGACCGGCTGCTCGCCCTGTTCCTGAAGCTTGTGGCGCATTGCGACGCGGATGCGGGCGGCGAGTTCGCGCACGCCAAAGGGCTTCGTCACGTAGTCGTCGGCGCCGGCTTCCAGTGCCTGGACGATGCCCGGTTCGTCGGTGCGGCTCGACAGGATGACGATCGGCAGGTCGGGATGGGCGGCGCGCCATTCGATGAGCAGGTCGTGGCCGGCGACATCCGGCAGGCCGAGGTCGAGGATGACGAGGTCCGGCCGCTCGGCGTCCATGATCACTCGAGCATCACGGCCGGTCGGGGCTTCCTCGACGGCGTAGCCCTCTGCCTTGAGACCGACCCGCAGGAGCTTGCGGATCGGGGTTTCGTCGTCGACGACCAGGATGCGCACATCGGTCTGGCTCATCCTGTTTTCTCCTGAAGTTCCGGTACCGGCATGCGGATGGTGAAGACCGCACCGGGCACGTTTTGCCGGTTCGCCGCCTTTATGGTGCCGCCCATCGCCTCTACGAAGCCGCGGCAGATGGAAAGGCCGAGCCCGGTCCCGGCGAGCACCCGGTCCGCCTTGCGCACACGGTGGAAGCTGTCGAAGATCAGCGTCAGGTCTTCAGGCGGGATGCCGCTGCCCTCGTCCGCGACCCGTATTTCGATGAAGGAGCCGGCGCGGCGCGCGGAGATCGTGATGGTCGAGCCTGTCGGCGAATATTTCGCCGCGTTGTCGATCAGGTTGAAGAGCACCTGCTCGAAGAGGAGACCGTCGAGGTTGAGCATCGGCAGGTCCGGCGGAATATCCACATCGATCGTATGGTGTGCGGCGATCTTCGCAGCCCGGCGGACGGCCGCCTGGACGATCTCATCGACATACTGGAGCGAGAGGTTCGGTCGGGTCGCGCCGGATTCGAGCCGGGTCATGTCGAGCAGGTTGGCGATGAAGCGATTCAGCCGCTCCGCTTCGTCGACGACGGTGGAAAGCAGGTCGTCGCGATCGGCCTCGGACATGTCGGCGGAATAGTCGCGCAGTGTGCCTGCCGCTCCCATGACGGCAGCGAGCGGGGTCTTCAGATCGTGCGAGAGGGAGGTGAGCAGCGCCGAGCGCAGCTTGTCGGTCTCCGCGTCGCGCTTGGCCTTCTCGACGTCCTCGACGAGCTGGATGCGCTCGACGGCAAGCGCCGCCTGATCGGCGAGCGCATCAAAGAGGCGCTGCTGCTGGGGGCTGAGCAGCGCGCCCTCGCGGTCGTTGTCGAGGCCGATGACGCCGACCGGCATGCGGCCGGTCTTCATGGGCAGATAGAGGCGTTTCGCACCAGGCAGCGTGTCGGATCCGCGGCCTGCCGGATGGTCGTGCTCCCAGGCCCATCGCGCGGCGGCGATGTCGGCGTTGGCGAGCGTGTCGTCGGGCGGGAAGCCGGCGCGCACTGCGACCGTGTCGCCCTCGGGCAGAAGCACGACGACGCGTACATCGAGCATGGAGGCGACCTGATAGGCCGTGACCCAGAGCACGTCGTCGAGCGTGCCGGCGCCGGCGAGCTTTCTGGAGAATGAGTAGAGGCTCTCGGTGGTGCGCGCGCGTTCACGGGCGGCGGCGGCCTGCCGATGCATGCGCGCGGCGAGGTTCGAGGTGATCGCTGCCGCCGCCAGGAAGAAAACGAAGGCGACCACGCTTTCCGGATCACGAATGACGAGGGTGTAGAGCGGGTCGAGGAAGAAGAAGTTGTAGGCGAAG
Source organism: Rhizobiaceae bacterium (assembly GCA_051959695.1). Taxonomy (GTDB): domain Bacteria; phylum Pseudomonadota; class Alphaproteobacteria; order Rhizobiales; family Rhizobiaceae; genus Mesorhizobium_L. The sequence continues at coordinate 3,985 of JBQCFA010000456.1, read as the reverse complement.
GCGCTCAGCACCGAGGCGGCGAGCGCGGGCCAGAGCCCCGACGTCGCGGCCGTTGCGAGCACCGCCATCAGGAAGACCAGCGCGATGTTGCGCACGTCGAGCGTTCGGTAGAGCAGGAACCCGAAGGCGAGCGCGGCCGCGACGTAGCCGAAGCTGGCGAGATAGGGACGCAGGCTGAAGCGTCGCTTCGCCCGTGCCCTGTGAGGGGATGAAGAGACGGTTTTCGCCGGCGCCTTGTCGTGTCCGGAGATGACGTGGACGCTGATATCGCCGGAATGGCGGATCAGGTCTTGGGCGATTGAGCCCTGCCAGAGCTCGCGCCAGCGCGGCTTGCTTGATCGGCCGACGACGATGTGGGTGAAGTTGTTGGCGTTGGCGTAGCGCAGGATCTCCCGCGCGACGCCTTCGCCCGGAATCGCTGCCGCGTCGCCGCCAAGCTGGCTCGCGAGCCGGAGCGCGCCGGCGACACGGTCCTTCTCGATCTCGCTGTAGCGGATTGTTTCCGGCGCTTCGACATGGAGCGCGGTCCATGGCGCGCGGAAGCGATCAGCCTGCCGCCGCGCGTAGCGCACCAGTGCGTTCGCCCGCTCGCTCTCGTCGATGCACACGAGAAGCCGGTCGCTCGCCGCCCACGGGCCCTGGATGGCGTTCGCCTGCATGTGCGTCAGGAGCTGGTCATCAACGCGCTGAGCGGTTCGCCGGAGCGCCAGTTCGCGAAGCGCGGTCAGATTACCGGGAGAGAAGTAGTTTTCCGCCGCCGAGCGGGCGGTTGCCGGCAGGTAGACCTTGCCGTCCTTCAACCGCTTGATCAAGTCGTCCGGAGTGATGTCGACGACCTCGATGTCGTCGGCCCTGTCGATGACGGTGTCAGGCACCGTCTCGCGCACCCATACGCGGGTGATCTGCGCGACGACGTCGTTCAGGCTCTCGCAGTGCTGCACGTTCATCGTCGTGTAGACGTCAATGCCCTGCGCCAAGAGGTCGAGCACGTCTAGATAGCGCTTCGGGTGACGGCTGCCCGGCGCGTTGGTGTGGGCGAGCTCGTCGACGAGCGCGAGATCAGGATGCCTCTCGATCAGCCCTTCCAGGTCCATCTCGGTGAGTTTCTGGCCGCGATAGTCGACCTCGGAGCGCGGCAGCACCTCGAGACCGTCGAGCAATGCACGCGTATCCGCCCGCCCATGCGTCTCCACCACGCCGACGACAACGTCGACGCCGGCGGCGGCCTTCTCCTTGCCGGCAAGCAGCATCTCGTAGGTCTTTCCGACGCCGGGCGCAGCGCCGAGAAAGATCTTGAGACGGCCGCGCGTCTCGGATTCCGCGGCGGCGAGCAAGGCCTCCGGAGAAGGCCTCGGATCGTCTGTATCGGGCTCGAATCCCAAATCGGCGCCTTTCAACGGGTCGGAGGGCGCAACGCCGCGTTCCGCCCTTCGGGGGTCAGTCAGGTTCGTCTCATCTTACATCCGATCGAGCGCCAGGTTGAGTTCCAGTACGTTGACGATGCGGCCGTCCCCCAGCGGCCCGCCGGGCGTGAAGGCTGTTCGCTGGACCAGCGCCTTCACATCTGCCGTAGGAATCGAACGGGCGACGGCGATGCGGTCCACCTGGTATAGCGCGCCGGCGAGCGAGATATCTGGATCAAGGCCCGCGCCCGATGCCGAGACAAGGTCGGCAGGAAGCGGATTTTCTTTCGTCGCCTGGTAGGCGGCGACGATTTTCTCCGCGCGCTCGGTCAGCTTCGTACTTGTCGGCGACAGGTTGCTCCCGCCGGCGCCTGCTGCATTGTAGTCGACGGCGGAGGGACGCGGCCAGAAGTAGCGCGGAGATTTGAAGGCCTGTGCGATCCGGCTGCTGCCGATTACCGTGCCGGAGGCGTTGCGGATCAGCGAGCCGTCGGCCGAAGCGGGGGCGACCGCCCGGGCGATGCCCCATACAGCCGCGGTGTAGGCCACGACGCACACGACCATCGTGACGATCGCCGTGCGGATGCTTGCCAGGAATGCGTTCATCGGATCGTTCTCCGCATCAGTGCATGAAGGTCAGGTGCTCGGCGATCGGGCCGAGCGTCGCGGCGGGGAAGAAGGTCAGCGCGCCGACGACCACCACGGTCGCGCCGAGCATGGTCGCGAAGGTCGCGTTCTCGACGCCGAGCGTGCCGGATGATTCGCCTGCACGACGCTTGGAGGCGAGCGAGCCGACGATCGCCAGCGGCAGGATAATGGGTATGAACCGGGCGAGCATCATGACGATGCCGGTCGCAACGTTCCACGGCGCTGTGCCGTCGCCTAGCCCCTCGAAGCCTGAGCCGTTGTTGGCGCTGGCCGACGAGAACTCATAGAGGATCTCCGAGAAGCCGTGCGGGCCGGTATTGTTGAGCGTCGCCGCTCCCCAGGGCGTCGCGGCGAACAGGGCGGTGCCGACCAGGACGAAGAAGCCATGGGCAAGCAGCGCGAAGAGCGACAGCTTGACCTCGCGCGCCTCGACACGCCAGCCGAGATATTCCGGCGTGCGCCCGATCATCATGCCGGCGACGAAGACGCCGACGACGATATAGAGGAACATGTTGATCATCCCGACGCCGACGCCACCGAAATTCTCGTTGAGCCACATGCCGACCATCGGCATCAGGCCTGTGAGCGGGTTGAGGCTGTCGTGCATGGCGCCGACCGAGCCGTTGGAGGTCGAGGTCGTCAGCACCGACCAGAGCGGCCCGCCGGTCGCGCCGAAGCGCAGTTCCTTGCCTTCGAGATTGCCGACGTTGTGCTCGACAGGCAGCTTGGCGAAGGCCTCCGTCGGGGCGGTTTCGAACGCTACGGCGCCCGCGATCGTGACGATCACGAAAATGGCCATGACGGCGAAGATGACGCCCGAATGGCGGATGCGGCCGACGATGCGGCCGAACATCCACACGCAGGCCATCGGGATGAGGATGATCGCCACCATCTCGGCGATGTTGGTCCAGAAGCCCGGGTTCTCGAGCGGATGGGTCGAGTTCGGGCCGAACCAGCCGCCGCCATTGGTGCCGAACTGCTTGATCGCGACGAAGGCGGCGACCGGGCCGCGGGCGATCGTCTGCTGCGCGCCTTCCAGCGTCTTGGCGACCGCCGCGCCGTCGAAGGTCATCGGCACGCCCCCGATCACGAGCAGGATCGCGAGGAGGAGGGCCGCCGGCAGGAGGATCAGGAAGGAGGCGCGCTGTACGTCGACGAAGAAATTGCCGAGACCGCGCCCGGCAAGCCCGCGGGCAAGCGCCGCAAGGGCCGCGATACCGGTCGCCGCGGAGACGAACTGCAGCCACATCAGCCCACCGAGCTGCGAGAAATAGCTGAGCGACACTTCGCCGGAATAGTGCTGCAGATTGGTGTTCGTCACGAACGACGCGGTGGTGTTGAAGATCATCGACGGATCGAGGGCCGTCTTGCCGTCCGGGTTCAGCGGCAGGAGCTGCTGCAGCGAGAGGATCGCGAAAGTGACGGCGAACATCACCACGTTGAAGGCGAGCATGGAGAGCACATAGCTCTTCCAGTCCTGCTGGCCTGTGCCGTCGGCTCCGCAGACGGTGCAGAAGAGACGGGTGAGCGCCGACCGGTCGCCTTTCGTCGAGGCACGGGCGGGGTCCATGGCGAAGGTCATGTATTGACCGATCGGCCAGGACAGGAGCGCCGAGCCGCCGACGACAAGCACGACCAGCAAAATCGGTGTGAAGAACATGGGAAAAGCTCCGCTTGGTTCAGGCCGTCAGACCCGATGGAGGTTTTTGACGAGGGCGTAGAGCAGGCCGAAGACAGCGACGCCGAGGACGAAATAGACGAGGATCATCGGGTTGTTTCCTTCCGGATCAGGCGAGGCCGAGGGCGGTGACGACGAGGTCGATCGCCTTGATGCCGATAAAGGGCACGATCAGTCCGCCGAGGCCGTAGACGAGGAGGTTGCGGCGCAGAAGCGCGTCGGCGCCGATGGCACGGTAGGGGACGCCTTTCAGCGA
>JBQCFA010000455.1:0-4276 GCA_051959695.1 Rhizobiaceae bacterium | reverse complement strand
GCTCGCTGCTCGGTTCGGGGGGAGCGGTCGGACGCAAGCTCGATTTTCTTTCGCAGGAATTCATCCGCGAATCGAATACCTTATGCTCAAAGTCGAACGCGGCGGCGATAACGGCGATCGGCCTCGAGCTGAAGGCTGTCGTGGATCGCTTCCGCGAACAGGTCCAGAATCTGGAGTAGGGCATGGAAGATGCGTCCGCCATACGGCGTCGCGGGCTGATGCTGGTGCTGTCCTCTCCGTCGGGAGCGGGCAAATCGACCATCGCGCGCAATCTTCTCGAAAGCGATCCGTCGCTGGAGCTTTCCGTGAGCGTCACCACGCGGCCGCGTCGCGGCAGCGAGATCGACGGGGTACACTACCATTTTGTCTCGCAGCGCGAGTTCGACCGGCTGCGCCACTCCGATGCGCTGCTCGAATGGGCGCAGGTACACGGCAATTTCTACGGCACGCCGCGCGAGGCAGCGGAGGCGGCCATGGCTGCGGGCCGCGACATGCTCTTCGACATCGACTGGCAGGGCGCGGTGCAGCTTAATGAGAAGATGCGGGCGGATATCGTCTCGATCTTCATCTTGCCTCCATCCATGCGGGAACTGAAGTCCCGGCTGAAGCGGCGTGCGGAGGATTCCGACGCGACGATCGAGACAAGGCTGAAGAATGCTCGTGTCGAGATCGAGCATTGGCGCGAATACGACTACGTCGTCATCAACGACGACCTGGATCGCGCCTTTGCCGCGGTGCGGGCGATCGCTACCGCCGAACGGCTCCGCCGCGACCGCCGCCCGGGCCTTTTCGACTTCGTCTCCGACCTGCTCGATGAAAAACCGTGAAGGGTGATGATAAAGGCGCCTATTTCCGGTGCTCTTTCCCGGCGGCGGCATTGGCAAGGGAAACGAACTCCGCAATGGAAAGCGTCTCCGCCCGCCTTGCGCCGTCGATGCCTGCGGTGGCGAGAAGCGCCTCGCCGCCGAGCGGCTTAAGGCTCTGCCGCAGCATCTTGCGGCGCTGGCCGAAGGCGGCGCGGGTGACGTTTTCCAGTGTGCGCAGGTCCGCTTCGATGGGGTGCTCTCGCGGCACGAACTGTACGACGGAAGAGGTCACCTTCGGAGGCGGCGTAAACGCCTGGGGCGGCACGTCGAAAAGGATTTTCGCGTCCGTGCGCCAGCCGGCGAGAACGCCGAGCCTTCCATAAGCGCGATCACCGGGGCTCGCCACGATGCGCTCGGCCACCTCGCGCTGGAACATGAGGGTCATGGAAGAATAGAAGGGTGGCCATTCGGCCGTCAGCCAGCGGATGAGAAGCTCGGTGCCGATATTGTAGGGCAGGTTGGCGACGATCCGGACGGGGCGTTCGTCGCCGGCCAGCACGGCGAGATCGGCCTGGAGGGCGTCAGCCGCGACGATTTCGAGCCGTCCTGGATAGTGGGCCGCTATCTCGTCCAGCGCAGCGATGCAGCGCTCGTCGCGCTCCACGGCGACGACTTTCGCGGCGCCGCTGGAAAGAAGCGCGCGGGTCAGGCCGCCGGGTCCCGGCCCGATCTCCATGACCGTCGAGCCGGTAAGGTCGCCGGCGGAGCGCGCGATCTTTCCTGTCAGGTTCAGGTCGAGAAGGAAGTTCTGGCCGAGCGACTTCTTCGCCGCCAGGCCATGCTGCCGGATAACCTCGCGAAGCGGCGGCAGTCCGTCGGGGCTCATTTGCCGCGCGCGCGGCTTTCGTGGTCCGCAAGCGTGCGCGCCAGCTTCAGCGCGGCGATAAGGCTGTTGGGGCTGGCGATGCCCTTGCCGGCGATCTCGAAGGCCGTGCCATGGTCGGGTGAGGTGCGGATGAAGGGCAGGCCGAGTGTGACGTTCACCGCCTCGTCGAAAGCCAGCGCCTTGGCGGGGATGAGCGCCTGGTCATGATACATGCACAGCGCCGCGTCGTAGCGGGCGCGCGCGGCGGGGTGGAACATCGTGTCGGCGGGAAGCGGGCCGAAGGCATCGATCCCTTCGCCGCGCAATATCTCGACGGCGGGTCGCACGACCAGATCTTCCTCCTGGCCGATCGTTCCGCCTTCGCCGGCATGCGGGTTGAGACCCGAAACGGCGAGGCGCGGACCGGTGATGCCGAAACGCCGCGCAAGATCGCGCGCCGTGATCCGCCCCGCTTCCACGATCATCTCCACGGTCAGGCTCCGCGGCACGTCGGCGAGAGGGATGTGTATGGTCACCGGAACGGTGCGCAGTTCGGGTCCGGCGAGCATCATGATCGGCGTCGCCACGCGGCCGGTCGACCGCATCGCCAGGTGCGCGAGGACTTCCGTGTGGCCGGGAAAGCCGAACCCGGCTTCGTAGAGGGATTTCTTGGCGATCGGGCAGGTGACGACCGCGGCCGCGCTCCCCTCCAGCACGTCGGCGACGCCGCGCTCGATCGCCTCGATGATGCCCGGCGCATTGCCCGCGTCGGCGACGCCGGCTTCGTCGCGAAAGCTGTTGTCGAGCGGAACCACGGGCAGCGCGTCGGCAAAAACGCGACCGGCATCATCAGGCGTGACTTCGGCGACGGAAACCTCATGCCCGATGCGGCGTGCACGCTCATGGAGCAGGCGCGGATCGCCGAGAAGATAGAAGGAAGGAATCTTCTCACGCTGACGCCGACGCCAGGCCTCGAGGGCGATTTCGGGGCCGATGCCGTTGGGATCGCCGGACGTGAGCGCGAGAATGGCCATATCTGCTTTCGCCGGAAGCGTCGAACTCAGCGAACTAGCAGGCTAGCCGGTCAGCGTTCAACAATGATCGCCTTGTCGCGAAGTTCCTTCGTGTATTTTTTGCTGAGGTCTTCGACTTTCTTGTCCTGCTGGTCGCTCGCCTTGAAGGTTAGTTCGGCGACGCGGTCGTCGGAAACCTCGCGTTCCGAGCAGATGCCGATGAACTCCACGCCGCGCGGCGTGACGCGGACCTGCGTCGCGGATCCCGATTTCGTGCTCTTGATGGGGTCGGCCCAATCGGGCGGCAATTCGGGCGCCAGCACACGGCCGAGATCGCGGACGGTCACGTCGATGAGGCCCTTGGTGATGTCCCGCGTCTTGTCGCAGCCGCTGAACCGCGTGCGAAGCGCCTCGGCCTCCCGCTTGCGTTTGGCGAGAATGGCGTTCCGCTCACTCGCCGGAACCACGAAAATGACCTGCTGAAGCGTATATTCGGTCGCCGAAGGCTTTTCGCCGCCCTTCTTGAGCATGGCGTCGACGGCCTCCTGCACGTTGCTGCCGCCATCCGCGCGCGAACGCGCGCCGAGCGCCTGGCCCCAGCCCATCTGGGCGCGAATGAAGGCCTTGAAGTGACCGGCCGTGACGCCGACATGGCCCAGCACCTGCGTCAGCTGCGCCGCCGTCATCTTGTTCTTCTTGGCGAAATTGGCGAAAGCCTCGTCGACCTGCCTGTCGCTGATATTGATGTGGAGCCGCCGCATCTCGATCTCGCGCAGCGTCTGGTCGATCATTTCCTGCTTGGCGTCGCCCGATTTGTGCTGCAGGCGGAGGAAAGCCGCGCGCCGGGCGATATCGTAGTCCGTGATCGGGATATTGTTCACGATGACCTTGACCTGACTGGCCCATGCGGCCTGCGTCATGGCAAAGGGAGCCGAAACGGCAATGGCGGGAACGATAAAAATCCCCGCCGCCACAAGATATTTCCTGAAAAAGTTCATCAATTGCTTCCGGTTGGATCGCGGACTTCCCCGGACAATCCCTTTCTTCTGCGGCGAAAGGATGACAGATCCGGTCGCCGCGCCCTATTGTGTGAACATCTTCTTCGTATCGCTGCCGAAATCGCCGATCGTCCGGAACGACAGGTTGAAGCCTATATCCGTCCGCCGTTCGTTGGTCAGGACATTATAGGATTGGCCGACCGCCAGGCTATAGCCGAAGCAATCGTCGAGATAACTGATGCCGATCGCGTCGGCCACCGTCTCGTTGTAGTGCATGTCGTAGGTCGACGATCCGAAAACATGCCAGTACTGGCCGATCTTGGCGGAGGCGCTGAGCGTCACCTGCTGGCGGTCCTCCGTATAACCGTAAAGCGGCTGCGCCTCGATGTACGCGTAGCGCGCGGCAAGCGAGAAATCGCCTCCGCTATAGCCGGCGCGCGCCTCGATGCGATGGGACGCGAACGAATCCTTGTCGAAGCGGCCCGCGGTCGAGAAAGACAGACCGTTGGGACTCGACAGGCCGAGCAGGGCGACATAGTCGGAACGCGCGGTCTCCAGGCCGGAGTATGCGCCGGCATTCACCAGGTCCGGGGC
>JBQCFA010000454.1:0-2572 GCA_051959695.1 Rhizobiaceae bacterium | reverse complement strand
GTCCTTTCGCCCCGTCGACCCCCGGGCTACGCCTCATTGTTGGAGTTTTTGGGTTCACGCGCCCCGGGGGCTGGCGGGGCGTTCGCGGGCCGGCGCGACACCGGGATTTCCATGACGCCCAGCAGGAATGCAGAAAAGAAGAGCTGCAGCGCGATGACGATCAGGCTTAGGCCAAGGACAACGATGCGGGGTATCTCCGAATCGTAGAGCGGCCCGAAGCCGAGATGCGCCCAGCGGACCACCGCGTAGCCGAAGAAGAACGCGCCGCCGGCGAAGAGGATGGCCGCATCGAGCGCCAGCCGGTCGGTGCTGACGTTGCGGATCAGCCAGTCGGAACGCTTTGTGGCCGGCAGGAATCCGGTAATGTGCGCATAGTACCGGGAAAGCGCTCCCACCGTTCCGAGTTGGACGCCCGAGACCATCATGAAGCAGGCGGCCATGAACGTGTTGAGGTCGAGGGACAGATTGTCGACCACCCTGAGCGGTCCCCACACGAGCAGGAGCGCGAACACGAAGCCGACGCCGAACAGAACCGCTCCTGGAATGAAGAACAGCCAGCGTGGATTGTACATGAGCAGGAACTTCAGATGGCGCCAGCCGTCCCTCCAGGTCCGCAGATGCGGTGGGCGGCTGCGCCCGTCCGGCTTGAGCGTGGTCGGCACTTCCTCGATGCGCAGCCCGGCGAGCGCGCTGCAAACTACCATTTCGCTGGCGAATTCCATGCCGGTGGTCCGCAGCTTGAGCGAGCGGATGGCGGCGGCGTTGAACCCGCGCAGCCCACAATGGAAATCTCCGGTGTCTATGCGGAAGAGAAGCCGGCCGAGCCAGCTCAGCACAGGATTGCCGAGATAACGGTGCAGAGGCGGCATGGCATTCCGCTCGATGCCGCCCTTGAAGCGATTGCCCATGACGAGATCGGCACCGGCGCGCAGGCGTTCGACGAAGGCCTGCAACGCCGAGAAGTCATAGCTGTCGTCGGCATCGCCCATGATGACGTAGCGACCCTTCGCCTCGGCGATCCCGCCACCCAGGGCCGCCCCGTAGCCCTTGTCGGCAACGGAGACGACGCGGGCGCCGAGATCGGCCGCGATCTTCCGCGAACCGTCGGTGCTGCCGTTGTCGGCGACAAGCACTTCGCCGGAAATCCCGTATCGCCGCAGAAAGGCAAGCGCCTTGGCGACGCAAACCGCGATGGTTTCGGCCTCGTTCAGGCACGACATCAGGATCGTCAGCTCGATCTCGGCCTGCAGGCTGTCGCGCAAGGGAGTAACGGCGTTCATCTCGATTCCGTCCGACGTTGAATGAGCGCCGGGCCGCCCCGCGCGTGGGCGGAAATCTGACGCAAAAGGCTTAAGATTCTGATGATCCGTTCGGGACAACCGTAAATGAAGGTGCTGATGCGCGTTCTTCGTCGACAGGGCGTTCACGGCGATTGGCAGAGGACGCCGAAATTATGTAGAGCATTTGCGCCTGCAACCGAGGAAAGCCCGCCATGCCGCTCAGCGTCGCCATCCAGATGGACCATGTGTCCACCATCCACATCGCCGGCGATACCACCTTCGCCCTGGCGCTGGAGGCGGCGCGGCGCGGCCACAGGCTCCATCACTACACGCCCGACCGCCTCTCGATGGTGGGGGGCAAGGTCTTCGCGCGACTGGAGACATTGTCCGTCGTGGATAGTGCGGAAAGGCACTACGAGCTTGGCGAACCGGTGAGGACCGATCTCTCGGAAATGGACGTGGTGCTGCTCAGGCAGGATCCGCCCTTCGACATGAACTACATCACCACGACGCATATCCTCGAACGCATCCATCCGGAGACGCTCGTAGTCAACGACCCCGCCTGGGTCCGTAACAGCCCGGAGAAGATATTCGTCACCGAGTTCCCGGATCTGATGCCGGAGACGCTGATCACCAAGGACCCGCTCGAGGTCATGGCGTTCCGCCGCCAATATGGCGACATCATCATCAAGCCGCTCTACGGCAATGGCGGCGCGGGCGTGTTCCACCTACTCGAGGCAGACCGCAACCTTTCCTCGCTACTCGAGATGTTCGGCCAACTCTTCCGTGAAGCCTATATCGTGCAGCGCTACCTGAAGGAGGTGCGCGCCGGCGACAAGCGCATCATCCTCGTCGACGGCGAACCAGTGGGGGCGATCAACCGCGTTCCGGCAGAGCACGATGCGCGTTCCAACATGCATGTCGGCGGCCGCGCCGAGCCGATCGGGATGACGGAGCGCGAGCGCGAAATATGCGCGCGCATCGGCCCCGCGCTTAGGGAACGGGGATTCCTGCTCGTCGGCATCGATGTGATCGGCGACTATCTGACCGAGATCAACGTCACCTCGCCGACCGGCATCCGCGAGGTCAGGCGCTTCGGCGGCGCGGACATAGCGGCGCTGTTCTGGGATGCCGTCGAGGAAAAGTGCGCGGCGCGCTGACGGATAGCGCCCGCACCTGGCCGTCGATCCTGCGCGGCTTTTGTTCTCTTCCTGCAACCGGTACAACCGGATTGCAGCCTGCGCGTTTATTTCGTTCCCTTATTGTTCTTGCATACCGCAGGCGATTATACA
>JBQCFA010000453.1:0-3714 GCA_051959695.1 Rhizobiaceae bacterium | reverse complement strand
CCAACCGCGCTCCTGTCGACGGCGCTCGGTACGCCGGCCGCGCTCGCTGTGACCAGGGGACGGCTCGGCATGGCCGGGCTGATCTCGGCGCTGGTGATCGCGCCGATGATGCTTCCCCATGTCATCCTGGCGATCGGTCTCTACCCGGTTATGCTGAAGCTCGGCCTGCTCAGTTCGTACAGCGCGGCGATCCTGGGGCACACGGTCATCGGCCTGCCGCTGGTCTTCACCACGGTCAGCGCCTCTCTCGCCGGCTACAACGGCTCCCTCGAACTAGCGGCCATGACTCTTGGCGCCAATCCTTGGCAGGCCTTCTGGAAAGTCACGTTCCCGATGATAAGGGTAGGCGTCGTCATCGGTGCGATCCTCGCCTTCGCAACCTCATTCGACGAATTGATGCTGTCGCTCTTCCTGACCGGCGCCGGCACCCGGACCCTGCCGCGGCTGATCTGGGAACAGCTCAACGACTATCTGACGCCGACCATCGCGGCGGTCGCGACGCTCGTGTTCGCCTTCACCCTGCTGCTGCTGCTCGTGGTGTCGATCCTCCAGGCCCGTTCGGCGCGAACGCAGGAAGGCGCCCATGGCTGACCACGGCGCACGATTGAGCCTGAAGGGCGTCGAGAAGCGCTATAACCATGTCGCGGCGCTTCACCCGACGGACCTCGAGATCGAGCCCGGAGAGTTCTTCTCGCTCATCGGTCCGAGCGGCTCGGGCAAGACGACGCTGCTGGGAACGGTTGCCGGCTTCGTACCGCCCACGAGCGGCGTGATCGCGATGGACGGGACGAACATCGCGTCCCTCCCTCCGTACAGGAGGAACATCGGCATGGTCTTCCAGAACTACGCGCTCTTTCCCCACATGAACGTCTTCGACAACGTCGCCTTCCCCCTGAAGCTGCGGGGCGTGTCGAAGGCCGAGATATCCGGGCGGGTCCAACGCATGCTGGAAACCGTGCGGCTGCCGGGCGTCGGCGACAGGCTTCCTTCCCAGCTATCTGGAGGACAACAGCAGCGCGTGGCGCTGGCGCGCGCCGCCGTCTACGACCCGCGCATGCTCCTGATGGACGAGCCGCTCGGAGCGCTCGACAAGAACCTTCGCGAGGAGATGCAGTCCGAGATCAAGGCCTTCCATCGCCAGATCGCCGCCACCATCCTCTACGTCACCCATGACCAGGACGAAGCGACGACCATGTCCGATCGCCTGGCCATCATGAACGACGGCCGCATCGTCCAGCACGGGACGCCAAGGGACCTTTACGAGCACCCGGCCAACGCTTTCGTGGCGCGCTTTCTCGGCAACGCCAACCTCTTCGCTTTCACCGAACCCGTCTGCGCGGGCGGCCAGGAGGTCGTGATCCGGTCGGCCGGCGGACGCAGCTTGCGCGCCGTCGCGCCGCGCGACGCCCGGCCTGCCGCCGAGAGCTGGCTCGCCTGCGTCCGCCCGGAGACCGTGCGGATAGAGCCGGCGGGAACGCCCGCCGGACCGGAAGACCTGAATGCCGCGGAAGGCGAGGTCCTCGATGCCGTCTATACGGCCGGCACCTTCCGCTACCAGCTGCGCCTGGACGACGGTTCGCCTTTCGCCGTCACGCTGCCCTCGGTCCGCCAGGGGGTCATGTTCAAGCCGGGCGAGCGCGTCACCCTCGCCTGGCCCGCCAACGCAACGTTGCTGATACCCAAGGAGTAGAAATGCCTGGTCTTGAAAACAGGGTGGCCCTGATCACCGGCGCCGGAGACGGAATGGGAAGAGCGCATGCTCTCCTGATGTCGGAACGGGGCGCCGACGTCATCGTCGCCGACATCAACGAAAAAATGGCCCAGCAAACCGCCGAGATGGTCCGCCACAACGGCCGGCGCGCCCATGTCGAGGTGGTCGACATGGGCGACGAGAGCGCGGTTAAGGGAATGGCGCAGCGCGCAGCCGAAGCGCTCGGCCCCGTCGACATCCTCGTCAACAATGCGGGCTTCGGGCAGCGCGCGACGATCGAGGAGATATCCGAAGAGGATTTCGACCGCATGTTCGCCGTGCATGTCTACGGGTCCTTCTTCTGCACGCAGGCCGTCGTGCCCGCCATGAAGAAGGCCCGCTACGGCAAGATCATCAATATCTCGTCGATCTGGGGCATGGCCGGCGCCCCGGTTGCTTCGCATTACTGCGCCGCCAAGGCGGCGCTGCTCGGCTTCACGAAATCCTGGGCCAAGGAGCTCGCGCCCTGGAACATCCATGTCAACGCCGTGGCGCCCGGCGGCGTGCGCTCGGGCGGCCCGACCAAGCTCGACAACAGCGAAATCCTGAAGGCCAAGGAAGAGAAGGTACCGCTCAAGCGGTACTGCCAGCCCATCGAGATCGCCTATGCGGTCGCCTTCCTGGCCTCGCCCGAGGCCGACTTCATCACCGGCCAGGTCGTCAGCCCGAACGGCGGCGAAACCATCGTCGGATATTGAGAGAGGACGATCCCGTGAGCACGCAAGCACTGAACATGGAAGGCAAGATCGTCTGGATAACCGGGTCGGGCCGAGGGATGGGCCGTGCCCATGCCGAACTTCTAGCCGGCCTGGGCGCCGACATCGTCGTCCATGACGTCCTCGTCGATGAGGCGGAGGAGACGGTGGCCCGCATAAAGAAGATGGGCCGCAGGGCCTACCTCTCCAACGACGACATCACCGACGCCGACGCGATGCGATCGCTGGTTTACGATGTGAGCCGACAGTGGGGACCCATCGACGTGCTGGTCAACAACGCCGGCATCGGACAGCACGCCGACATAGAGGAGATTTCCTCGACAGACCTCAGGCGGATGTTCGACATCCATGTCCGGGGCACGTTCTTCTGTACCCAGGCCGTGGTCCCCTCGATGAAGGAGAGGAAAGCCGGCCGCATTGTGAACATCTCCTCGATCTGGGGGATGAACGGCCACCAGACCGCCTCGCATTACTGTGCGGCGAAGACCGCGATCCTCGGATTTACCAAGGCCTGGGCGAAGGAACTGGCCCCCTGGAACATTCTCGTCAACGCCGTCTGTCCCGGGGGCGTACTGACGGAAATGCCGATCCGCGTCCAGGGCATGGAGAAGATTCGAGAGAAGGAGAAAAAGGTGCCCATCGGGCGCTGGGCCAAGCCCGAGGAAATCTCCCACGCCGTGGCCTTCTTCGTGACGGGGCAGGGCGACTTCGTCACGGGGCAGTCCATCAGCCCCAATGGCGGCGAGACGATCGTCGGCTTCTGAAGGCTCTCCAAAAAGGAAACAAGCAATGCATTTCGGTCTCTTTTCCCTGATGACGCAACGCGACAGGAACAAGTCCCCGGGCGAGATCTACAAGGAAACGGTGGAACACGTGCGGATGGCGGAGCGCATCGGCTTCGAAGTCGCGTGGTTCGCCGAGCACCACTTCTCGAACTATTGCCTTTGCCCGTCGCCTATGACGATGACGACCTACATGGCGGGCAAGACCGATACGATTAAGCTGGGGCCCGCCGTCATCGTGGCGCCGCTCTACGAACCCATCCGGCTGATCGAGGAGATCGGCATGGCCGACCAGATCAGCGACGGACGTCTCGTCCTCGGCTTCGGCACCGGCTACCAGGAGTACGAGTTCCACAAATTCGGCCGTGACCTCAAACGCGCCCGGGGCGACCTGCTGGAGCTGCTTGACCTGGTCGAGGCCTATTTTTCCGGTGCCGCCGTCACCTTCGAGGGCGAGCGGACGAAG
>JBQCFA010000452.1:0-3497 GCA_051959695.1 Rhizobiaceae bacterium | reverse complement strand
TACGGTCGCGATGTCCCGGTTGATGCGTCGCGCCAGCCCCGAAAGCACCTTGCCGGAGCCGATCTCGTAGAGCGTGCCGACGCCGTTGGCGCCGAACCATTCGACCGTCTCGCGCCAGCGCACACGGCCGGTCACCTGCTCGACCAGCCGCGCCTTGATCTCCCGGGGATCGGAGAGCGGGGCGACGGCCACGTTGCTCACCACCGGCACCACGGGCGCTTTCAAGTCCGCTTCGGCCAACCCCACGCGCATGTGCTCGGCCGCCGGCGCCAACAGCGCCGAATGGAAAGGCGCGGAGACGGGAAGCATGATCGCCCGCTTGGCGCCACGCTCGGTGCAGAGGCGCGCGGCCTCCTCGACGCCAGCCCTAGACCCGGAAATCACCAGTTGGCCGCCGCCATTGTCGTTGGCGATCTGGCAGACGGATTTCGCCGACGCCTCGCGGCAGGCGGCCTCGACGGTATCCTGGTCGAGGCCGAGGATCGCGGCCATCGCGCCCTCGCCCGCCGGAACCGCCTCCTGCATGGCGTCGCCGCGAATGCGAAGCAGCCGCGCCGTGTCCGCAAGGGTCAGGGCGCCGGCGGCGCAGAGCGCAGAATATTCGCCGAGCGAGTGGCCGGCGACATAGGCGATCTTGCCGGCGAGCGAAAGGCCGCGCGCCTCCATCGCCCGGATCGTGGCGATCGAGACCGCCATCAATGCGGGCTGCTGGTTGGAGGTCAGGGTGAGAACGTCGTCGGGTCCTTCCCACATGATGGCGGAGAGCTTCTGCCCGAGCGCCTCGTCGACCTCCTCGAACACGGCGCGCGCCTCCGGGAAGGCATCGGCAAGCTCCTTGCCCATGCCGACCGCCTGGCTTCCCTGCCCAGGGAATGTGAACGCAATCGCCATCTTCGCCGCTCCAGGCTGCTAGTGATGGCCGAGCGTGTGGCGCAGGAAGAGCCGCCAAGTCAAGGCCACGCGGTTTTTCAAGCGCGGCCGAAGAAATCGCCCTTGCCGATGGGCACCCCATTGTGGCGCAGGATGGCGTAGGCCGTGGTGACGTGGAAATAGAAGTTCGGCGTGGCGAAATGCAGGAGATACTGCATGCCGGGGAACTTCATATCGCCGCCGCCGATCTTCAAGACGATCTCCTTGCCTTCCGAGCCGTCAATATCGGCCGGCGAAAACGACTTGAGATAATCCTGCACCTTCTCGATGCGCGCCAGAAGCTCGGTGAAGCTCGTTTCGTTGTCTTCCAGCTTCAGCGGATCGCGGCCCGAAAGCCGCGCGCAGGCGCCCTTGGCGTGGTCGGTCGCGATCTGCACCTGCGATTTCAGCGGCAGCATGTCCGGCGCCAGCCGGTCGTTGAGGAAAACCGCCGGTTCTATCTTGCGCTGCGCCGCGTTGGCTTCGCCCTTGGCGAGGACGTGCGAAAGGTTCTTGAGCATTGTGGAGAACACCGGCACGGAAGCCGCGTACATGGAGATGGTCATGGATGATGTTCCTTGAGGCGAAAGGCCGGACGGCCGCGCCGGACAATACTCCGGTCGCCTGGCAAGGCAAGATGCCGACAAGGCGCCCTGCCCCCGCCGCATTCGCCAGAGAGACTCGGCCCCATCGGTGGAGGATTCGCATGGCCCGTACCCGCATCGTCGCCCTGATGTCCGCGGCATTCCTGCTGCCCGCCACGGCACACGCCGAGGACGCCTATCTCGACGATCGCAGCACGCCGGAAGCGCTGGTGCGCTCGCTCTACAACGCCATCGACCGACAGGAATACGCCCGTGCCTACAGTTACTTCTCCCAGCCTCCTGCCAAGGACGTCGACGCTTATGCCAAGGGCTTTTCGGACACCGCGCGGGTCAAGCTGCTGGTCGGCGCAGCGGGCGCCGAAGGCGCGGCCGGAAGCACCTACTACAACCTGCCCGTCGCCATCGAGGCCGTCGACAAGAAGGGCGGATCGAAGGTCTATGCCGGCTGCTATACGCTGAGGCTCGCCGACCCGACCATCCAGGCGGAAAAATACGACCCCTTGCATATCGAGAAGGGCGAACTCAAACCTGCCAAGGGCGATTTGAACGAAGCGCTGCCGACGGAATGCGGCGACGGCCCGCCTCCGCCGAAGAAGGATGCCGCGCTCGACAAGGCCAGGAGCCTGTTCGCCGCCGACTTCGCCGGCATATGCGATACCTCAGCCATAGGACCGGAAGCGGCCGAGCCGCAATCCTGGGATATCTCCTTCACGCTCGATTCGGACAAGGAAGGCGATCCGCAGCGCAAGGCGCGGCTGTTCCAGTTCGCCTGTGCCAAGGCGGCGTACAACCAATCGGATGTCTACTATCTCACGGACGGTTCCGGCGAACCGCGCAATCTCCAGTTCGCCGCGCCAGAACTGGCGATCCGCTACGCCAACGACGATCCGAAGGGCAAGGTGGAAAGCATCCAGATCGTCGGCTACACCGCCGAGGACCAACTCATGAACGCGTCCTACGATGCAGACTCGCGCACCATCTCCTCGACCAGAAAGTGGCGTGGCGCGGGCGATGCCTCCTCCAGCGGCCAGTGGATGTTCCGCAACGGCGCCTTCACGCTGGTCAAGTACGACGTCGACGCTTCCTATGACGGCAAGGAGGATCCGCAGGACGTGATCGACTTCCAGACCGGTCCTTGAGCGGCGCTTTCGGCGCTTATTTGCGCAGCGCAAGCATCCAGTTCAGCACCTGCCGCCAGTCGGTCATGCGGATCGGCGTGCCGTGCGTCCCGGTCTCGAATCGGGCGAATCGCGTCGGGTAGGAAGGGGCACGCTTCCTTATTTCCTCGAAGAAGGCCTCTTGCGTCGCCACGGGGAAGACGACGTCGTGGCTGCCCTGCGCGAAGAATACCGGCACTTTCCGTTTGAATGCCGGGCTTTCCAGGAAATCCTCGTCCCACATGGAGCCAAGGAGGAGGAGGCCCGAGAGTTCCGGCGCGACCTTGTCGTTTTCAGCAAGCTTCCAGCAGATATGGCCGCCCATCGAACCGCACGCGACGAACAGGGCCGCGTTCGGCGAACGCCCGAGATAATGTTCGATGATCGCCGCGACCTCGGCAGCGCCCTTGTCGCCGAAATCGGAAAAGTCCGGCGACAGATAGAGTCCGCCATTGCCGGCCATCAAATTCTTGATGCGGTTGAAGTTTCCACCGAAGGTGAAGTCATCGACACCCTGGCTGCGGCTGCCGCCCTGCCCGTGCAGGTATATGGTGATGACGTTCGCTCCGCTCTGCGCTCCCACGGCGTAGGTGCGCAGCGTGCCGAGCGGGGTGTCGAGCGCGACGTCCTGCTGCACCCGGCGCACGCCGAGCGAGACATACTGGTCCTCCACCCGCTTTTCGGCGATGGCGTCGCGCTGGTTGATGTCGCGATATTCCCGATAGTCGAAGACGCGATAATCGCCATTGTCACGGCTGGAGAGCTCGGCCGGATAAGCGAAGAGATTGTCCTTGTAGGGGGCGAGCTGAATTGGAGAGGCATAGGC